>JBELDB010000014.1:0-28458 GCA_042094525.1 Congregibacter sp.
GCGCAGACGCCACGATTCAGGATCAATTGCTTCGCGATCGTATGCATTACCTGATCCTGCACGAGATCGGCCATACCCTGGGCATGAATCACAACATGAAGGCGACCCAGATTCTGAGCCAGGCGCAAATTCAGGACCCTGTGGTACTGGAAAGCGGCATTCTGGCGGGCTCGGTGATGGATTACCCGGCGGTGAACTATGCACCGACTGAGGAGGAGCAGACGCTGTTCTACACAATTGCTCCGGGCCCCTATGATGATTGGTATATCGAGTATGCCTACTCTCCGGGCCTCTCCGATGCAGAGGAGGAAGCCGTCCGGCTGGAGGCGATCGCATCGCGCTCAACGGAGCCTGAGCTGGTCTTTGGTAATGACGCCGATGACATGCGTTACCCGGGTAGCGGCCTTGACCCCCGCGTCAATATTTATGACCTCAGCTCCGACTCGATTGGTTACGCGGCATCGCAGATGGCGCTGATGCAAACCACGTTGAACAAAATGGCGGATTGGACGCCAGAGCAGGGGAGCTCCTATCAAGAGGCGGTAGAGGGGGCGTCCCTGATCATTCGCCTGTGGAGCATCAATGCCGGGGTGATTTCGCGCTGGGTAGGTGGCGTGTATGTGGATCGGGCCGTGGTCGGGCAAGAAGGTGCCGGCGAGCCGTTGTCGCCGGTAGAGCGTGACCAGCAGCAGCGCGCGATGGCAGTGCTCTCAGAGCACCTGTTTGCACCCGATGCGTTTGATGTCGACGGTGCGCTGTGGCGGCAGACAGCGCCCGAACGACGTGGCTTCGATCATTATGTATCGACCGAAGACCCTAAGATCCATCAGGCAGTCCTGGTGGGCCAAAAACGCGTGCTTGATCACCTCATGCACCCGGTGGTGCTGAAGCGTATGGTGGATACCGAGCTGTACGGTAATGAGTACCCACTCGACGAGATGATGTCGGAGCTGACGTCAGCCATCTTCGATGCTGACGGGCAAACCTCTGTCAATGCATTCAGAAGAAATCTTCAGTCAGAGTATGTGGACCGCCTCGGCGCCATGATTGTGGGCAGCGGCAGTGGCGCATTTGACACCTCTGCACAGGCGATCGCGCTTTACGAACTGGAGAAGGTCAGGGCTATGCAAGATCAGCGCAATGACGCTGATACGTTCACGCGCGCTCACGCTCGCTTTTTGAGTGTCAAGATTGAGGGCTTGCTGGCGTCGCTGAAAAACGCCTGAGAAATAGGAGCATCCCGATCCGGGATGCTCCGTTCTTTGCTGATTAGGATTCGGCTGGGATCAGTACTGCGTCAATCACATGAATGATGCCGTTGGTCGCGGTCACGTCCGCGGCAATCACTGCGCTGTCATTGATATAGAGCGTGTCGCCCTGAACAGATATCGAGACAGTACTGCCGTTCAACATTTCCACGTCTGAACCATTGAGGCTGGTGGCGGTTGCCGCATCCACGGCCTGATCCGCGATCACGTGGTAAGTCAGGATATCCGTGAGGGTGGGGATGTCGGCCAGCAGACTGTTGATAGTCTCTTCCCCGAGTGCAGCGAAAGCGTCGTCAGTGGGTGCGAATACGGTGAAGACCGCTGTCTCGTCGGCCAGCGTGCTCACCAAGTCTGCCGCTTCCAGTGCCGTCACCAATGTGCTGAACTGCGGATCTGCCAGCGCAATATCGACAATGCTGCCGGATGGTGCAGCTTCTTCTTGAGATGCTGGCAGCAGTACCGCGTCGATCACATGAATAATGCCGTTGGTTGCTGGGATGTCACGAATGATGACTTGTGAGTCATTCACGAACAGCTCTCCGTCGCGAATATCGATAGCCACTCCGGCCTCATTGGCCATTGTGACCAACTCACCATACAGGGCGGTTGCGTCGATAGAGTCTGCCGCGGCACCGGCAATAACGTGATACAGCAGCACATCAGACAGCGCCGCGGGATCCGCCAGCAAGGCCGCGATAGCATCTTCACCCAGTGCCGCAAAAGCGTCGTCTGTTGGTGCAAACACGGTGAAAGTCGACGTCTCGTCAGCGAGGGTGCCGACCAAATCAGCTGCCTGAAGCGCCGCCACCAATGTGGTGAGGTCCGGGCTTGCCAGCGCGATATCGACGATGCTGCCCTCTGGTTCTCCGACGCTAATTGGCGTCAGCACGGCGTCAATGACGTGGATGACACCGTTCGAAGCTTCGATATCGGTATCGATGACCATTGATTCGTTTAGATACAGTGAATCACCGCGTACCGTGATCGCCAGCTTCGCCTCATTGGCCATCAGCTGCGTGCTGCCCGCGAGCGACAAAGCGGTCTCAGAGCCCACCACGCTGTCACTGATGACGTGATACAGCAATATGTCGGTCAGCAAATCGGTATCAGCTAGAAGCGCATCCAGAGTGCCTTCTGGCAGTGCGGCGAAGGCGTCGTCGGTGGGCGCAAAGACGGTGAATTCGCCGTTCTCGTCAGCAAGTGTGCTGTCGAGTCCAGCAGCTTCGAGCGCTGTCACCAGTGTCTCAAAGTTGCCGTTTTCCTGCGCGATCTCAACGATTGTGCCCGGCGTGTCGCCGGGCGATCCGGCCGAGGGTGTTTCAGGAGTGGCGGCGCTGCCGTTGTCGCTGCTGTCGCAGGCAACAAGCGCGGTCAAAGAAAAAGCAAAAAAGAAAGAACGGAAAAATCCGGTGGTAGTCATAGTTGCATCCTTGCAATGAATTGTGATCCTTCGACTTACATAACGCCGCCACGCCCCGAGTGGATCTTCCTTGTCCGGGGCAAAGCTGGACAAAAACAGGTCAAGCTGCCGGCTGTCAGAGGGCTACGGAGTGAACTCGAGTGCTTGAGATTAGTCAGAGAGCAGTATGACTGCGATAGCTGGCAGGGAGCTTATCGACGGTGCGTGTCTACAGCTCGGTACCTGATACGACCGTCATATCGGTGTCCTGGACGCTAATTTTCAGCTGGGGTCCGTCTCGATCGAGCGACAAAGTGTCCCGGTCTCTGAGCCCTCGCTCCTCTATGCGCACGCCATCCAGCCAAGTGCCATTGGCGCTTTGGAGATCGGTGATATACCAAGCGCTATTATGGGCCCAAACCACGGCATGACTGCGGCTCACGTGAGGGTTCATGATCACCACATCGCAGCCGGAATCGCGACCAATCACAATCGGCTCGGTGGATTCCACCATTTGTAACTCCTCACCCTCGCTTTGCCACGAAACAATGATCGCGCTGACGCCTAGTGAGTCGTGTCTTGAGCGAGCGCGATTGAGCAGGCCCGTGCCATCAAGCGCCTCTTCTTCATCCTCTGGGTCGCGCACAACCCCCTGCATCGTGAACTGGTATCGCCATGCGAGCCATGCGACCAGAGGTGTCGCGCCGATAGCCGTGTAGATGAAAAGTCGAGTGACCCAGTCTGGAATACCAAACGAGGGAGACAACCCCGCGAGGCCCTGAGCAAGGCCCCAGATGATGACGATATAGGCACCCAGCGTTCGCAAAACCTGCCTGCGCACCAATTCAGACAACACGTGACGTACTTTACTCATGGGCGAGCTCCCGGCGTGCCGAGCGGATCAGCACGTCAATTCCCTGCCGTTGCTGCGCGCTCCGTGCGTTCGTTGGTCGTCAAATCGTCCGTGTCTGACTGAATAGTCGGTTTCCCGAGTGTCTCAATATGTGCCCGCACGCGCGGATTTTCCGGAAATTGCTCAGCGAGCGACTCAAAATAGATAAGCATTTCTTGAGACGATTTCGGCAGCTTCTGCGTGTGGGTTCCGTGGATTGCGCTGGCGGAGCCATTCTCAATGAGCAGGCTGGCCCGATGTCCCCCGTAGTAGGCCGAGATGCCGGTATCGATAATGACGACCTCGCCATCAAAGCGCGGCGTGATCACATTGAGATCGGGGGTGTGCCCCAACACAACCATCTTCGCGCCAAAATGTTCTAGCACGGCATCCAGCACAGGCCGCTCAACCGGTTCGCTGTTGCGCGCCAGTCCGCGATACCACAACGGGCTATGACTTGCGGTGCCCAGAGGTTCGCCGTCCACTGGCTCGCCGCGCAGCTCCGCACGGATCTGTTCGTTAATGTCGGTCATAGACAGTGGTAACAGGTCAGCACTCAGGCCCCCGTGCAGAAAGAGCACATCATTGATCCGGATGACAGTGTTGTGCTGGCTGACCCAGTTGGCCATCTCTCCGCCGGGTTGCCACGCCAGCCGATGCTCAACAAAACCCAATGGATGTGTCGCATACCAGTCGGATTTGAATGCCTTGTCGACAACCGGGAGTGGAGTGGGCGCGGTGTCGTTGGCGGCCTTTTTGTCACGCTGTGACTCCAATGTTTTCACCACATAGGCGTAATAGTTATCGCGTATTTTTTTGGACTGTCGGGTCTCGAATGCCTCGTATTCGCCCGGGTGTACGTACCGGAGATCACCCGAGACATTCATGTATTCGTGGTTGCCAATCAGTAGATGAAGATATCCGCCTGCTTTCGTTGCCTGTTTTTCGAGCTTTTGCAGGTGCTCGATAATCTTGAGGGTATCGGGGCCTCGATCCGGTATATCCCCCACCTGGACAACATGGGTTGTGCCCGCGGCCCATTTGCCCCGTTTGTTCACAACCCCTGCTTCCTTCAACACGGTGATGTAGTTTTGATAATCGCCATGGATATCGCCGATGGCCACGATGCGGCTGACGCCCTGCCAGTCATCTTCTATCGCCTGCGCGGGACTGAATCCCGAGCAGACCCACAGGGTTGCCAGCATCAGGCTGTGAGCGACTACCGCGGTAATCGATTTTGGCGCGGCGATTGCGGTCACCGACATGCCTCCACGATTTTGCGTTTTAATTTCATGGGATCGTCGATGACCTCATAAAAATCTTCGAGGTATGAAACCGCGCGCTTTGCAGTGCGCTTGCCCAACGTCTCAGGCTCATTCGCTATGGCAAGCAAGGCCTCGCGCTGATCATGGAAGCTGCTCAACACCGACTCGAACACATCCTCCTCAACACAGTAGCCGCGATAAAGGCGCTCACGGACCGAGCGCAGTTTAAGTTTGGCGGGCGGAGAGGCGTAAGGCGCGCTGACAAAGCCGGAGGAGTCAAAGTCATACACCACGGGCAGATAAGTCGCGTCGTCATCTTCCTGAAAGAGTTTGGCATTGTGGCAACAGGACCCCTCACGGCTCCCAATCAGAGAAAAATCAGCATTACCAACAAAGTAGCTGAACATGGCAGCCATGGTAGCTTGCTCGGGATCAAGCCGGTCTCGACTGATACGGCTGTCGTTGACTGTCAGCAGGTTTTGGCGATCTGCGAGACGCTTTTTGTGCTCGATAAAAAATGCCGGTTTTTCCCAGAGCGTCTTGCCGTTCAGGTCTTGGTAGGTCACGTTGACCCAGCGGACCCGGTAGCTGAGGTCAGTCAACATATTCAGCATGCGGTACGCGAGGTATTCTTTGCGCAAGTATCCTGTATAGCGGTTGCTGTCACGGCATTGCACGACCAGTTTCAATTTATGCTGGTTGGCAAACTCGGTGCCCGATGTCTGCTTCTTTTTTAGGTCCAGCCAAAGCTGGGCACGACTGCAGGTTTGTTTGTCGAGCCGGAAATTACCGCGAGGACGATAGGCGGTCTCTATGCTCACAGTGCCATCCGGTCCGTCATAGCTTAATGACCCGGGGGCGTACTCGGCCTCTTTATCACGGCGCTTGTCGATGTCCTTGAACGGGCCCTTTAAAGTAATCGAGAGCGGTTCGTGACTGGAGAAAAGTGGGTCATGTGGGGTGGCGTCCACTTGGGTGGCTGCCGCGGGCGACTGCACCAACGAGACCCATAGCGCCGCCACACCCAGGTGCCATGCTGGTCTAGTTAGACTCATGGTGACTCCATTGCGCACAGCTGTCCCCCCTTACGACCACCGATGCTCTCAGAGCACACATGCCAGTGCAACAGCTCGCGCAAAGAAGCCAAATCCAATAGCCACAGCGCGCATTGCCTCGCCCCTTGAGCGGGCATAAGATGGCGGCTCAGTCTGCGCAAGGTGATCGGATGCGGAAATATCTCGAGATTGTTAATCACCGCACTTTTATCATCGTCACGCTGTGTATCGTGTCCGTATACGTGTGCTTGCGGCTGGACTACGCCTATAACGTCGACTGGATTTTCCTGAGTATCGCGGTCCTTTTCCCCCTCGTTTTCACCATTCGAGAGGCTTTTCGTCGCCGCCAGTTGGCGATCAGAGTTTTGAGTGCGCTGAAGGCTGCGATCAGCGCGTTTTATTTTGGCCTCGAAAACAACGTCAAGATGCCCATTGACGAAAAGCATCAGATCAACGGGCTGATGCGGTCACTGTCGGAAAAATTTACTGATAGCCTCAAGGACCCGGAGCACCACGGCATGGATGAGGTGCGCGACATCATTAGGCAGATTTACGCCGTGAGTACGCCTCGGAACGAGGCGATTTCAAGCAATGCCAGCCTGAAAATGATGCGTGTCATACAGGACATTCAGGAGAGCATAGAGAGCCTCCATGGCATCAAGATACACGGCACGCCGGTGAGTCTACGCGCGTATCTATTGGTGTCATTGTATTTTCTTCCCTTCATTTTCACGCCAAATCTGGTCTACAACCTGCATGACGATCCACGATGGTTGATCTATGTGCTCAACAGCGTCAATGGATTTGTTTTGATCTCTCTCTACAACCTGCAGGACCTGCTGGAAGATCCTTTTGATCAAATGGGGCTAGACGATATCAAGCTCGATCAGTTCGAGTTTCTTGAGCCGGGTCCGCGTGCTCTGCCTGAAACGACGAGTTCCTGACGGCGATTAGAATCTAGCTCGGGCAGTCAGCGGGGCGCTCGGGGTGTCTGAGAATGGTCAGCAGGATTTCACCGACGCCAAATCCCAGCTTGCGCATCTTGGATTCATTGATGACCACGTTCTCGCTAACCCGGTACATCCTGTCGTCGATCTTCACATCAATGGGCCCATCCTCCAGTTCAATGCGAAGGGTGTAATCGAAAAACATCGCATTACCTTGCCAGCGCGCCCGACCCTCGCCGACCACGTCCCCGGCAGTGCCAATATAGGCTTGGTTACCGTCAGGCGTAAGCGTCCAGACGCGTTTTTGTGCCTCTCCATCGTCAAAAATGAAATCTTCGTCTAGGGTGCCGACACCTGCAGACCAGCAACCGATGATGTCAGCATTGAAATGCCGAATGGCCTTACCCGAAAAATCCTTCACGACACCATGAGCGGTTAAGGACCCGTTAAAAAAAGTTTCGGGCTCAAAAGCGGGAGTTCTCCCCTGATAGTCATCGGGCGTCACATTGCTGCACCCAGCTATTGCGAGGGCTAAGGTCCCAAGCACGCTGCGTATGAGCCGCGGTCGCACATCATGTTGGTCTAGAAAGGTGCTCAGTAATGACTTGTGATGCCCACCTGTCGCAGCGGATGGCTGGGTGTAAACTTTCATGGGGCTACCTCGGCGCTTATGTCTCAAGCGATACGCCTTAGGTTGGCCCTCGGATCTGGTGAGACCTATTTTAGAATGTGCGGCTGGTTATGCTCGTGCGCTCACAGATGAGGGGGGTACGAAACAATGGGCAAGCTACTGTGAAGCGTGTGCTGGTGCGCTGGGTTGTCGGCGTCACGGTATTGCTGGTGATCGATATTGTTGCCGAGGCGTTGGTCTTTGAGTGGCTGGCGTGGAACGGTACCACCAAAAATGACTGGTTCTTCATGCTTTGGTGGCTGGCGGTGTTGTCCTGGACAGTCCATTGCAGCTTGAAGGTCTGGCAATCAGCTCGCGGATCGTCCGACTGAGGCCACGGCCTTACCCGCGCTATCTGGTTCACGAATCGCAAAAGCCGGCCGCCTGCTCAGCGGCCGGGTGGGGCGGATCAGTGGCCGGCGAATACCAGCATCTGTACCGGCATCAGGAGCGCCTGCATTCTCAAAATGATGGCGTGGATCACACCAACCGTATCCACCATGTGCAAGAACAGCGTCTCACCAAGGCCAAGCTCACCTTCCTCGAGCAGCTCGTGATTGCTGGTGTAGGCATTGGCGATGCATTTGCTGCCCGGCATGACTTCGCTCAATCCGCCTTCGTACAGCGGTTCCATCACCACAGTCAGAGTACCGGGGCGCGCTCGCTGCTGCGCGTCAAGCAGGACATCGGCAGGTTTGAGCTGCCCAGCAGCGACGACCGGCTGCACGCGCGTCACCACCATCGGAATCACCGTGAAGGGCTTTGACATGCAGACCACTTCAGTGATGGTACCCGGCTTGATGACTTGCGCTGAAAGCTGGTTGAAGCCCGCCGCAATCTGGTAACGCCCTGACTCCGGGCCTTCGGAGGGGATCAGCACGCCGGCTGGCCGTAGGATCGGATTGACGTAATCCCCGCGCTGGAGAAAGAATTGCGCCACTTGACCGTCGACACCTGCGTAAACAACGGTTTTATCCAGGGCGACCTGAGCCTGTTCCAGCTGGCGTTGCGCGCTCTCACGCTGTGCGGGCAGTACGTCAGAGATTTGCGTCTCCGCCGCTGTGATATTGGCTATTGCTGCCTGCACGCCGCCACGACGTTGGGCAACGGTATTTTCCAGCCGCTCGATTTCAATTTTGCTGACTAACTGTTGGCCGCGAGCCGATAGCTCCGTCTTTTTAGCCAGTTCATTTTCGGCTTGCGCTAGGGCGCTTTCGGCCTGCGTCAGGGTGGCTTTGGCGCCTTCAAGTTGCACCTCGGCTTGCGCAAATGCAGATGTAATTTGCGCCAGTTGGCTCTCGGCAACGTTCACACCGGCTACCTGTGCGCTGTCGAGCAGGCTAAACAGTGGAGCGCCGGCCTCAACCGCTTCGCCGTTTTTGACAAAGATTTCCTCCACTCGACCGCCGCCTTCGGGGAGCAGCGGAATCGTGCGGAAGTAGGGGCCCGCATTGGTGGTCGAGGGGTGGTAGTAGAACACCACAGTGATGAAGCTCACCGTCAGAATCAGGCAGGCAGTGATCCCCCATCGCAACTCGTACCACATGGTGAAGAAAGTAATCTGGTCTCCCCACTGCTTACCTTGTCGGTAGCGGCGGAAGAGGTAATCAGGCAGTACGGTGACCAGTGAGCAAAGAATCAGTTCCAACATGGTTACCGTTCCCCCTCAGATTGTTTTGGCGCTGCCGTGGAAGTGTCAGTCTCCTCTGGCGTCAGTTTCTTCAATGACTCCGAAATACTGTTGATCGGCGTTAGGAAGTCGGGAAGTTTTAAGAGCGCCAGGATCAATGCCGCAACCCAAAAAATATTGTTATGCGTGAACAGCGCTAATAGCGCGAGCACCATAATGAGTTGAGATTGGGTATTGCCATGTTTATGAGCGAGTTGCTCAGGTATCGCATGTAGCTTGAGGTAGAAAACACCCACACCCAGTACCGCCAGAATCACGATAAAGATGATCGCGGAAAAGAGTGGATCGCTCCCGTCAGCAGCGCCGACAAACGGTGGCAGGGTGTGGGGAGCCAGCGGGTGTAGTTCTCCGGACATGATTATTGGCCTCGGTTGGTGCTGTAAGGATTAGGCAGCTGCTTGCTGCTTGGCGAACGCGTGCCTGAGCTGATCCGTCGTCAGCGTGCGTAAGGTATTGCCATGCTGATCCAGCTGTTCAGTCAGTTGGCCGTCGGGAGCATACAGCTCAAAGAGCACCAATGCGCCGTCGGGTCCGCCCTGTTCCATGTGGACGTCGCCTGAGGGCTTCTTGGCATAGTCACCCGCGTGCCGAATCTTGGTGCTCACGAGCTCGCCGTCTTCATAAGTCTTCACATGCAACTCACCCTGCAAAACGAGGGAAGTTGTTGCGCACAAATGCCGGTGGAAGTGGCAAAAGCTGCCTGGATCCCAGCGGTACACCACGCTGATATGGCCAGCGTCATCCATATCCAGAATCGTGCCCCAGTAGCTGACGGGATAGGGATAGTCGGCGCCCTCGCGGTAGTGATGCCACGTCAGTGATGTCTGATCGAGCAAGTCGTGCTGTATCTGTTTCATGCCCATCTGCCTTTAGCAAAGTGCCTAAAAGTGCCTATATGATGGACTCGACAGTGACGCAGTCAAGCAATCTCAGTGAATGTGTCGTGGTTTGCTGACTTTTACCTATCACACATTTGTTTCACTAATCGGCGCTAAGCGGCAACTCCGTAACCTTTTTATAGCGTTGACACCCTTGTGGGTTTCCCTATGCTCGGCTAACCGAGTCCATTGGCAAAAAACAGTGAGAGTCGGATTTTTTGACATAAGTGGGGTAATCACAATGTACGCATTTTTCAGAGTCACTGCGGTGACGTTTTTGTCCGCGGGGCTAGTGGCGTGTAATCAGGCGCCAAGTAGCAACCCAAATGTAGAGTTGGCTAAGGCGTGGGTGACGGCGGGTGCCGACAGCCGTGAGGCCTTAATGGAGATGGTCGACCAAAATATGGCCGAAGATGGCCTGTTGTTTAGAGACCGTTACGTCGGATTTGGCTTTATTTGGGATAACCAGCGCGGCGCCGAAGAAGGACGCATGATTGTCACTGAGGTGATCGCTGACAGTCCGGTGGCGGGCGTATTGCAGGAAGGCGATGAGTTTGTATCTGTGGGTGACGTTAGCGTCAGCGCTGAAAACATGGAGCGGCTGCCTTTCCGTGGGCAGCCCGGAGAAGCCGTGTCAGCAGTGATTTCTCGCGATGGTGAGGAAATAGCTATCGAGGTGAGCCGCGGTATCGTGAGCGCCCCAACGACTAAGGCCGAAATGCTTGAATGGATGGCGAGCGGTGACGACGAAAACTGGGGCCCGGAAAAATGGGAGCTTCACGAAGCGGTCGGCCAAGGCAATGTTGTTTATGTCTGGACACAAGCCTGGAACACGGACGAGGTGAGCGGGCTCCCCTTCGAGGCACACCAGGTCACGCGTATGGTGTTCAATGAATCTGGCAAGGTAACTGCGATCGCCAATTTGACTGAAGATCGCTTTGTTCTGGAGCAGACGGGCTACACAATTAGTCGATAGCTTTTTGAGAAGTTCGAGTGAAGAAAAAAGGCCGCGATAGCGGCCTTTTTTTATTTCGGGACCACGTCCAATCTCAGCTCGTTAACGGCTTTTGCCTCTAGCGCTCGTCAGGCCTTACTGATGAACGGCCCATCTACACAGATGCGGCGGCCATCGGGCGCCGCACAGGCGCCGCAGATACCCACCCCACATTTGGTCATGTAATCAATCGCACTAAAGATCCTATCGGCAGGGACATGGGCTTTCTGCACTGACTCGCTGGCATGGATCATGGGCTCGGGCCCGCAGTTATAGAACACCATGTTGGCGAGCGCTTCCGGCGACTGAGTCGACAGGAATTCAGACAGGGCGTCACTCACTCGGCCCGCAAACCCGGCGCTGCCGTCGTCGGTGGCGATGCTGACGCGGGCGACCCTTTCGCACTCGTCGCGAAAGTAAAGCCGGTCTGCCGAGCGAGCACCGACAAAGATGTCGACAGGGTTGTCCTGGGAGCCAAAGTCCTCGGCAATTTGATAAACCGCCGCCAAGCCTGTTCCGCCTGCGACGCATACAATGTGGGCGTCTTTCGGTGGTGTGACTGGCACGCCGTGTGGGCCGCGCAGATACACGGCGTCACCTGGTGAAAGCTGATAGCAATGGTCTGTGAACTGCCCGACGTTGATCACTGCTAAGCGAACGGGATCATGGGTCAGGCAGGAAAAGGGTTTTTCGCCTACGCCGGGCACCCAGACAAAAACATATTCGCCGGCCTGAATGTCCAGATCGCCATCCAGCGTGACCACGGTAATGTCATCACAGACAATGTCGTTGGCGACTACGGGGTAGGGCTTGAAGCTCATGTCTACATCGAAGCGAATCTGTTGGCCTGCCACATCGCTCCCCTCAATGAGATCTTGGGCCAGATCGGCGAAGTATTGCTGAACCTCGCCGGTGTTCATGCCTGTCAGCCCGGAGCCGATGCCAAGAATCGTGGCGCCGCAATGCGCTGCGTCCCGGCAGTCTGCCGCTGATGACAGACCGCCGCAGCCAATCAATGGGGCGTCTGTTATCGCTCTCAGTGCTTTGAGTGCTTTCAGGGTGGTGGGGAGTACCCCTTTTCCGGACATGCCGCCCATGCCGTTGCTGAGCACGGGATGTCCATGACTTTCGGTATACCCGGGCCCCGCTGTGTTGATGGCGCAAAGTGCCGACGCGCCACCTTCGAGCGCGGCACGACCAATAACAGCGATGTCATCCACATTCGGAGTCAGTTTGGCGATGACGGGTATGTCCACAGCGTTGCAGACGGCGGCGACGACTTCACGAACCATCTCCGGGTCCTGGCCCATTGCCATGCCATATCCCTTGGCATGAGGGCAGGACAGGTTGAGCTCCAAACCATCAGCCACGGGCGCGAGCTGTTGCGCCACCGCAACAAATTCTTCAACAGATCCACCAAAAATAGAGACCAGTAAAAATCGATCTGCAGGAACGTTGAGACTGTTCAAGCCCTGGAGCGCCGCCTCGACCCCGGGGTTGGTCAGGCCAACGGCGTTTACAAACGAGCCCGGTGCGTATTGGCTGTAGATTGGCTCACGATTCCCAAGCCTCGGCTCAAAGCCGATGCTTTTGGTCGTAATCACACCGATCTCGGGCATGGTGTCCATAACCCTTTGGATAATGGCGGGAGCCGTCGTCACGATGCCCGAGGGGATGGTGAAGGGACCTGACAGCTGTTTGCCGAGAAACTCGGTGGTCAATGGGGTGTCTCCGTTGCGAGTGCGGAATTATACGTTGCCCGATGAAGCCCCGTCATGAGTGACTGACACAATCCGCCGACGGGAGACCTCAGGTGCCACAAAAAGTGCGGGTAATGCGTTCCTCTGGCTCGGGAGGTTTGGCCCATTCGACATCCTCCGTTTGCCACTCAAAGGGGTGTTGGCTGCGTGTCGCCATTGCCTTCACCCAGCCCATATTGCCTCTTTCGCTCAGATCGATGGCTTTTTGCACCAGATGGTTCCGGGGAATAATAGTCGGATTCACTGAATACATAGCGGCTGTGATGGCCGAGGTATCGCCTTTATTGCTTTTGCGCCGGGCTTGCCAGTCATCCACCCAGTTCACCAATGCTGGCGGGGCCCTAAAGAGCTCTGGTAGGGGTGTGTGCTCTAGTGAGTGATTGGCGATTTCGCTCAGCCAGCGGAAAGTGAGCGTAAAATCGAGCGTCTCGGCGGCCATGATGTCGTGAAAGGATTGGACTAAAGCGGCATCGGATTCGGTGATGTTATCGACCCCGAGTTTGGCAGCAAGCCATCGCTGATGATGGGCGTGAAAGCGGTTTGGATAACGATCGACGATGTCCTGCGCTATTTGTTCCGCAGTCTCGGCATCGTCGTCAACCAGAGGTAGCAGGCATTGGGCCAGCACGGCGAGATTCCAATGCATGATGCCCGGCTGGTTGGGCCAAGCGTAGCGCCCTTGACGATCAATTGAGCTAAAGCAGGCTTTGGGGTCAAAGTAGTCCATGAAAGCGCAAGGGCCATAATCGATGGTCTCCCCACACAGCAGCGCGTTGTCCGTGTTCAGCACCCCATGCACGAAGCCAAGTACCTGCCAGTGGGCGGCGAGGCGAGCGAAGTTCTCACACACGCTCTCGAGCAATGTCACGGCAGGGCACTCCTCACCAACCTTGGCATCTCCCTCGTGTGGCGGCTTGAAGTGGCGGTCTACGACGTAGTCCACCAGCGACGCCACCTCGTCACCCCCGCGCGTCATGGCAAAGTACTGGACGGTGCCGACTCTGAGATGGCTACTAGCCACTCGGGTCAGGATCGCACCCGGCTCGATCTGGTTTCGAATGACCGGTTCGCCGGTGGCAATGGCGGCGAGTGCGCGGGTAGTCGGCACACCTAGCGTCTGCATGGCTTCGGAAACGAGGTACTCTCGGATAACCGGGCCGATAGGCGATCGGCCGTCGCCACCTCGAGAGTAAGCGGTGGGTCCTGCTCCCTTGAGTTGAATGTCGAAGCGGGCACCATTAGGAGTCAGCCATTCTCCTAACAGCGTCGCGCGTCCGTCACCCAGCTGCGGGTTGTATTGTCCGAACTGATGTCCCGCATACACTGTGGCGATGGGCTCTGTTTCAGGTAATGGTTGGTTGCCCGCCAGCGCAGCGAGTTGCTGTGGGTCAGATTGGGGATCGCCCGACCACCCCAATGTGTCGGCCAAGGCCTGATTCCACAGCAGCACCTCCGGCGCTGAGACCGGGTCGGGCGGCTGGGGGGTGCTGAAGGCGGGCCCGAGACGCGCGTAGGAATGATCAAAGCCCGGGGTCATAGTCGCCCCGATCAAGGTCAGACCCTTCAGTCACCGAAAAGCTTCTTGATAAACGATCCCGCTTTCTCTTCGATGGTGTCCTGCATTTGCTGTTGCGCTTCGTTTTTCAGAATCTGTTCCGCGATGCTCGCCACATCCACTTTACAGGCAGCGCCACTCTCCGTAGCCAGATTGCCGGCACAGTCGACCGGCCAGTCGACGCCGGCGTAGCGCTGATCAATCACACACAGCGGACTCACCTCCATGATCTCGTTATTGACCTGGCCTTCCATCCGGAAGGAGAAATCCATGGAGTTGAGGTCGACGTCACCCGAGCCTTTCATCACGACTCCCGGAGTAGAGAACCGCAACTTCTCTATGTCTCCTAGGCCGTCATCAAAATCCACCGCCAGTGACAGATCGGTGATCGGTGTTGTGGTTGGCAGGCCAGCAATCGGGGGAATCTGGTTGACCACCGCGACGGCACTGCAGACCAGCCCCTGAACTGACACTTTTTGCAGCATCAGGTCCTGCCCGTTTGCACTCATGTCCCCATCGAGCGCCGCCATCAAATCGTCTGCTGTCACGCCGCGCGTCTCAAAATCCCAGCCCATTTCGATTCGACCCGACGCAGCGTCGGTATTACCCATGCTCGCAAGGAGGAGGTCCATGTTCACGCCCTTCAGTCGGCCCTCGACTTCGGCTTCGACGACCGGGCGCCTGGCATTCAGCATCAAGCGGGTGTCCAGCTGTCCCTGATGCAGGACGCCTCGCACATACTCAATATCGGCCACCCCGTCGCGGACCCGCATGTAAACCTGCGCGTCCGTAATAGATTGGCCCGCGGCAATGAGCTCCTGAGCCGCAATGCGCATCTCAAGATCCAGATCTCGAAGGGGACCTACCGGCAGTGGCACCGGTGCACCGGACCCTGACTCACCGCTCGTGGGTGCTGGAGCGGGTGAGGCCTCAGTGTCGGGTGTGCTGGCCGCCGCTGCAGATGCCGGCTGCGGCGCAGGTTGAATTTGATCGACATCCAGGCGAGCTGTAGAGATATCCAGCTTGATTTCCGGGCTCTCCAGCGCGGACCAAACCAACTGTCCGGTGATGTCCCCTCCGGGCAAGCTCGCACTTAACGTGAAGTCCGCTTTTGCGGGGCTCATCACAAACGCCCCCTTCAGCGCGCTCTCAACCGGTTGGGTGAGCGCGCCGACCACTTCGGTCTGAAGATCTTCAATTTCAATCTTGCTGAAATCGGATGCAACGCGAATGGCGCCACCCAGCGCAATGTCGAGAGGCGCGGTTGAGCCATCACCGAGAACGGTCAGCGCCCCCTCCAGCCGCATGGGTTCGTTCCGAGTATTGACGTCGGATAAGGTCAGCGCATCGATGCGAATTTCATTGCTCAGCCTGCCGTCTCGGGTGCGCTGGATCACGGTAATGTCCTCGATCTGAATGGACTCGGCCATAATCGCGATACCGGAAACACCGCCACCCTCATCAAGCTGTCTTTGGCGCTCTTGCTCCTTGGTTTGTCGAATGATTTCGCCGCGCTTCTCCCATTCCCGATCGCTCATGATCGGCCGTGGTTCCGGTGCAGGCGGAAGAGCTTGAGGCTCAGTGATATCGGCCGTGACGCCCGCGATGACGATAGTGCCAACGTCAACATTGCCACCCAGCAGCGGCAATAGGGACAGCCCTACGTCCAGCTCGGAAATTGAAGCCTTAATGTCCGGGTCATACTCAGTCTGTGCGGGCAGACTCAGTGACGTGCCTTCGATCTTCAGTCCAAACCGGGGGAAAAAGCTCAGCTCGGTGTCGCCCTCGACAACCAGTTCACCGCCTGTCTGGGCCTGCACCTGCTCCTGCGCCATATCGAGCAGTGCCTGCTCGTCTATAAACATGGGCACCAACAGCATCGCCAACACGGCGATGGCCACCAATGCGCCCACAATCCAAAGAATCACCAGCATTTTCCTCTCCCCCGATGGTTCGTTACCCCACCAGCATATCAAAGCGACTCAGCAGGGAAAGCGTCATCGCGCGTTACGTCGCTCTACATGCTGGCCCAGTATGCGCGCTTTCTCCTGGCGGACTTCATCACTGGACTTGAGCTTCCATAGCGTTTCTTTAGCAAATTGATAAGACATTTTGATGTCCACAATCGGGTCCGGATAATCGATCGGATGCAATTGCCGCTCCATGGGAGAAAGGAGCCACGGTTGGTGGATGAGCGGTACGGGTAATCCCGCTAGCTCGGGTACCCACTCGAGGATGAAGGCACCTTCTGGGTCATGATCCAGCGACTGTTTGACCGGGTTATAGATGCGAATGGTATTGATGCCGGTGACGCCCGCTTGCATCTGCATTTGCGGATAGTGAATGCCCGGCTCGAAGTCGAGGAACAAAGAGCCCAGCCAGGCGGCGCCTAAGCGCCAGTCTTGCCAGAGATGGTGAGTGAGAAAAGAGACCACCATGGCACGGGCGCGGAAGTTGAGATACCCGGTCTGCATCAGGCACCGCATGCAGGCATCAATCAGCGGATAGCCGGTTTGGCCCTCACGCCATGCGTCGAGCCGGTCAGGATCATGACGCCGGGGATGCGCGAGGTATCCGCGGTTGAGATCCTCAAACTCCATTCGGCACTCCATCTCGAACTTTTGGATGAAATGGCAGTGCCAGTGCAGACGGGATTCGAAAGCAGCCAGCGCACGGGTCCAGTCGCCTTGGTGCTGCCTCTTTTTTAGGGCTTGATAGGCTTGGCGTAGACTGAGATTTCCCCACGCCAGATAGGGCGACAGTCGCGAGCAGTGCACCCGGCTGGTTGCCGGCTTCGAGATATGGCGCTGATAGCCATGGCCACGTTCTGTCAAAAAACTCTGAAGCACCTCGTTACCGGCGGCTGAGCCGCCGCGCTGAAAGCCCGCATTTTGGCGCTGCCATCTCTCGATCCGTTCGGTTCTTGCTCCTTCCATGGGCGAGGGTAGGGCCTGGTTGAGCGCCGCCAGCACATTGAGATCGACCGCTACTTCGACATCGCTCATGACGCGCTGCCACGCCCGGTTCCAGCCGCGCCGGTCGCGTCGAGCGCGTTGAATGCCATTGGTTTGATACTCGTGCCACTCGATACGTTGCGCAGCACAGAAAGCAGCGACTTGCCGGTCTCGTTCGAATGTCACTTCCAGCCCCGTTTCTTCATGACTGAAGAGGCGGGTAATTGGCTGCAGTCGATGCAGTGTGTTCAGCAATGTGACCGCGTCACCCTCGAGGATATGAATCTGGCCACCGAGGGCTGACAGTTCTGTATTCATGACTTGCAGGGATTGTGCGATGAAGTGCCAGTGCCTGCCTCTGTAATGGCGGTCCCTCATTAGAGAAGGTTCAACCATGTAGAGGAGCAGTAGCGGCTCACCGCGCTCGATGGCGGCGGCCAGCGGGGCGTGGTCAGCCAGCCTCAGGTCCCGCTTGAACCAGACAATGTTCATGAAGCAGCTTGTCGTTCTGCAAGAAGCGGGTTAACCAGTGGTCGCCGCGTCAGGGCATCCTGTAGCGCCACTCGGCCGCGATAGATCGCGCTGTAGATCAAGCGATAGGCGTCTCGGTCAAAGGCAATGGCTGTGGGAGTCGTCAATGCGCTGTCGGCATCATCTTCCGAATCGAAGCAGCCATGCCATGCCCACTGATCCACCAGATGAAATTGCCGCTCCGGTTGGTAATCGACAGGGTGAATCGTGTGCTCGGCTAAAAGCAGTGGTCCATCGAAAGGCCATGCGGCGATACGTTGCCGATCCAAGTGATCAAGTAGCCGTGCGTTGTGGGACTCGGCACTCTCCTGACCGGCGCAAGCCCCATCACAGTGCCCCAGTTGATGCTGAAAACACGCGCCTTTCCCTTTGTCCAAGCCCATCATCCGCAGACATAAAGCGTGATCTCTGGCGAGGTTCTGTATCGTTGTAGTGAGGCGATGCTTGTTGGCGAAAAGCCCATAGGTATCGGCTTCACGTGAGCCTGTCGGCGCAAAATCGATGGGAATGGGCTTTAAAAAGCCGTCGCTGGCGGCCTGAAGCTGGATGGTCCAGAGGCGACGCAGTTGGCGTTGGCGTCGATTGTACAGAGGCACTTCTGACTTGATGGCGGCGTTCTCAATGAGAAGTGCCCCGATCTCACCTGCTGTGAGCTGGCAGTCGATACGGGCGACCTGCGACATCAGCCGCTGATGCCGACCGGGTTTTCGGCCCTCATTGAGGTGTTGCGCGACCCGGCTATGAATGTCGACGCTCTTGCCCACGTAGAGCAGTGAGCCCTCGGTGTCGAAAAACCGGTAAACGCCACTGCAGCGCGGCAAGGCATCGAGCTGCTGTCCTGCGCGCGAGAAGGCGATGTGCTGCGTTGTCTCGGTCATCGTGCCATGGTCTCTGCATCGCTGCGCAGGCGAGGATGCTGTTCGGCTTTTGTCGCCCTTAATCGGAGCGGCTCGTCACAAGAGCAAACCACTGAAAAGCCTCAATCGTAGCTTTTGTGAGTGGCGCAACAAAGCGCCGAAGGCAAAGTCATGGTTCGGCGCAGAAGACTGCGCGGTAGCGACAGAACGCGGGGTGAAAAGGCATGAAGGTATCGTTGGTCGAGCTGGGTAGTGTGGGCGTCAGCGAAGTCGTCATCGAGTCCGTCGACTTAAGCCTCTACATCGCTCACGCCCGCATCGGCGATCAGGAGCACGTCATTGCTGATCGAGAGGGCAAAGTTCTCAAAACGCGCAATTTGCTTGAGATGCAGCGCATGTTGCGCAAAGCGGTGACCTGTGAATTCTTTCTACGACAGCGCAGCGCGTACGATGAAATGGTGGGGCACGTCCACCAGGCGGCGGATAACAGCATGGAGCTGCCGCTGGGTCGCGAGCCCTTGCCCGAATGGTTGAATTAGAGGGTGCTCAAGAAGGGCGCTTGAGAAGGGTGACGAAGAAGGGCGATGAGATTAGCCCGCTAGTGATTGAGGCAGCCACCCTGCCAGTGATCGAGGTAGCCACCCATTCCTTCAGGTCGTGACCGCATTAGTCCTCGGTGGACAGATCGTCCGCGCCGAGCTTGTGTCCCCAATCTCGCTTGGCCTTTAAATACTGGAGGTTATGGTCATCGACGCCACATACGTGCTTCACCTGTTCGATATGAGGCACGCCCAACGCACTCAGGTCTTCCTGTTTCTTGGGGTTATTGGTCAGCAGTCGCAGCTTGCGGCCTCGCCCGAAATATTTAAGGAGCACAGCGGCGTCGGAGAAATCCCGGGAGTCGTCTGGTAACCCCAAAGATCGGTTTGCCTGATAGGTGTTCTCCCCCGCATCCTGAAGCAGGTAGGTAGCGGCTTTGGCCCAGAGACCGATCCCTCGACCTTCATGGCCCGCCATATAAATCAGATAACCGCCTTCCGCGTCATCCGCTATACGGTCCAAAGCGGCTTCAAGCTGGGGCCCGCACTCGCACCGGCGTGAACCCAGTACGTCTCCGGTCAAGCAGCTTGAATGCACTCTGACCAAGGGGTTCTCGCTCTTTTCGGGCTCACCAATCACCAAAACGCTGTTCACCGCCATGCTGGAGGCGAGGTGCGAAAACAAGTGCTGGCCGCCCTGTTCTCTCAGAGTGCTGGCGAGGTGCTCGACTTCACTCAGCTCGGTACTCCTGACACTCGCATACCACTGCACTGTGGGTTCTCGGTGACCGCGCGCTAGCGGCAGGGGAATAGGGCCCATGAGGTTGAGGTGCAGGCCTGGTGTCGGCGCCTCGGTCATCTCCACTTGAGCACCATCAGCATCGATGCGAAATAATTTGCCGTCTCGAATCAGGCGTTCGCGTATGTCTGGGTTGATGTAGGTGAACATGGCTTGCCCTGTTAGGCGTCTGTACGCTGGTGTTAGGGAGCGCGGAGTATAGAGGGATTTAGCTGAGTTCGCTCGGCTGTTGCTGAGTGATGCAGTGAATGCCTCCGCCCATGGCGAATAGTGCTCTGGCATCCAGCATCCGAATATCCCGGTCGAGGTAGGCATCCTCCAGCCGTTCACGCGCCGCATCGTCTTGGGGGTCATTGAAACTGGGGCAGATGACTGCACCGTTACAAACGTAGTGATTGACGTAGCTGTAGTCGACCCAATCTCGGTTGTCTTTGAGTGTTAGGGGTGCCTCGAGCGCCAATACTTCAATAGCTTCATTGTTAAATTGTTGAGTCAGGGTTTCCCACAAAGCGAAATCCGGGTGGTCTTCGCTAATTTGGCGGTGGACCAGCAGACGGCCATCCGGCGCAAAACTGGCCACAATATCCACATGCCCTTTGGTGCCGTTGAGGAAGTTGTCCCGCCACAAGCCCTTCGGTAGCCAAATGGCGCGGTTTGTGCCGATTGCGCTGTGAATATGTGCTGCGATGCTGTCGCGGTCGTGGCCCGGGTTGCGTGTTGGGTCGAGCTGAACGGTGTCGGTGAGCAGCACCGTGCCCTGGCCATCCACGTGGATGCCGCCCCCTTCGTTGACGATCCCCGCACGTTTACTCGGCACCGCCAAAATCTCGGCGATTTGACGGGCGATGGCGTCGTCATGGCCCCACTCGAATTCGGTATTTTGTCCCCATCCGTTGAACTGCCAGTCGATCGCAGTGAGCGCACCATCTTCAATGACAAATGTCGGCCCAATGTCCCGAAGCCAGGCATCGTTCAGGTTCATCGGTATCAGGTCGATAGATTCAGAGAGTCGGCGCTTTGCCGCGGCCAGGTCATCTGGATGGCATAACATCCGCACCGGTTCGTAGTCGCTGATGGTATTCGCGACCTCCGACCAGGCGCGTTGCACGTCCTCTTTACTCAGGCCAGATTCAGCGTAGCTGTCTCGGGGGAACCCCATCCAGGTCGCGGCATGGGAATCCCACTCCGGCGGCATGTGGCGCGCGGTCGTCACTGCTTGATGCCGGGAATGCCCCCGTCCCGTGCGTCGCCATCGGGTTGTCGTGGGTTCACCTTTTCGCTGGTCAGTGCGCCGTAGGTGTCTGGCCTGCGGGTGGCGAAAAAAGGGAACAGGGTCAGCCAATCGTCTCGTTGTCCGAGGTCAATTTCTGCCACCAGCGCGACAGCTTCATCCCGCGGTGCCTCCACCAACACGCGACCAAAAGGATCGATGATGCAGCTGGTGCCGTAAAAGTTGAGCAGTCCCTCGGAGCCGAAGCGGTTGGGTAGGGCAATAAACAATCCATTGGCTGCCGCATGACCGGTGACCACCCGCCTTAAGAGTGGCGCGGTATCGAAGTCCGGGTAGTCGGGTTCTGAGCCGATCGCGGTGGGGTAGCAAAGCACATCGGCGCCGGCCAGAGCGTAACAACGAGCCACTTCCGGGAACCACTCGTCCCAGCAGGTAGGGTTGCCGACTTTGAGGTCCGCGCCATCCAGCTCAAGCGTGTGCACAGGGTAGGGGTCGTCAGCTGGTCCCTCTGCAAAGTAATGATCTTCGAAGTATCCCTCGGTGACCGGAATATGCAGTTTGTGAGTTCGTCCCACGCACTCGCCGTTGGGCGCTACGATGACGGAGGTGTTGAGACCCCGTTGATCGGCTGCCCCTGATTGCTCAAAGAGGGAGATCTGGACGTGGACGTCGCAGTCTCTGGCAAGCTCACGCGCCAGCGCGAGACTCGGGCCGTTCTCCAGATCTTCGGCGGAGGCATCGGCGGGGCCTTCTGGCCGTATGTCTGCGGGGTAGCGACTCAGCGTCAGTTCGGGCAGAAACACCACGTTGGCGCCGGCGCCGGCACACGCACTCACGCCCTCCCTCAACTGCGCGGTATGGTCTTCTTGCGAGTCGTACCATCGCGTCTGGACCAGGCCGATGCTGGTCGTTCGGGGCTCGCGCCCGGGAATCGGGCACGGACTGGGTAGCGTCGTGCTACTGATAACTTTCATGATTGCCGCCTCACTGTGAGGCGCCCAGAGTAGGGGGCGACGCCGTCTGTCTCAAGTGCCCCCTTGGGGGTAGTCATCGACGCTGTTTCAGGCCCATTGGCCGACGCACTGTGCGAATCGCCCAGTGCGTCCGATTGCGTCAGGGTGAGGCGGGCATTGCGCCTGGAGGGAAGCCTGCCAACACCCGCATTGCAGCGCTGTCGAGTGCAGCTTGGTCCCGGATGGTCTCGTCTTTCAGCTTTGACTGCGTCACGCTGCGCCAGACCGAAGCGTTCTCCTCAGGATCGATCATATCGATGATGAAGGTGCCCTGAGTGTATTCCGTGACGCGGACGTCTGTCTGATTCATGCAGTTGTAGCAGTTGTACATCGCGTAGCGGTTGTAGCGGCTGTAGCCCACCGAGGCCCCGTAGGAGGGATTGTTGTAGGTCTTCACATCGGTCTTTTCCATGAGATTCAGATGCCAGCTCAGCAGCAGGTCGGCGTCCGCAGTTTTTTCAACGAACACGAAGCCTTTTGCTTCAAGAGCGCCTTGCAACGCCGCATCAATCCGGTCTCTCTGAAAGTCGGTGAGTTCGGTCGGGTTGTTGCCGGTCACCTCGCCACTCATGGCGTAAAAGCCAATGGTCTTGGGTTGACTGAAATTGTAGTCAGGGGCGAAGTCCACCGCGGGCTCCGGTGGTTTGGTGGCACAAGCGGCCAGTGCTAGGGCGACGAGTGCGGCGACGGTGAGTCGGATCAGCTTCACAACTTTCTCCACTAATTGATTTGAATGCTTGCGGTAATGTAGCAGGGTTGGCGGAGCATCGCAGTGCCAAGGATGACGCGTTGCGCACCGTGCGGGAAGATGCTGGCAAGTCTTGCTGGTCTCTAAACCACCTGCGCCTATTTGGAGCTGAGGTAGGTTTAGCCCTGCTGCTGTCTGATACTTGAGAAACCTTGCCCGTTATTGGACGCATTTGGGGCACACTGAGACAAGGTGGCCTGAACGTTTGCAATGTGCTCTCGAATGAGCGCGGTCTGATCGTTGAGTAGCTGGTCTCGCTCCGCCATCCAAGCTCGATACCCAGGGCTCAACGTGGCTGACACCGGTGCCTCGAGGTTTCTGGCAGGGGTCATTAGCAGTTCAGTCCTCTGGCGCAGCTGCACCAGCCAAGGTTGGACGACACCGACAAAAAAGCGCGTCACTACCTGCTCCAATGCTCTTGAGCGATCCGTAGCGTTTCCGTAGGGGCACAGTGGCGCCGTGGCCTGAACACTGGCTAGCAGTGTGTTGGCGCGCTCCAGTTCACGGGATACCAGTGAATGCGCTGCCAGTAACGCACCGCCGTCACCCGCGCGTAGGTCGCTGAGCAGCAGTTCGAACTCGCGATTACTGGCTTGCCAGTCTCCGCCCAGCCACCCCTGGGTCCGTTCTGCAAGCCGGTTGAGCGACTGAGCAATTCCACTGTTGGTATCAGTGGGGTAGTTGCCCAACGTCGTAGGTCGCTCCCAGAACAGCCGCCATTCGGGGCCCATGAATAGCGCTTGGGCAATGGAATGGGAGAGCAAAGCCTGCCGCTCAACGCTGACGTTCGCCAGTGTGTCCGCCAATTCACTATCGCCCCGCTGGCGAAGCAAGCTGATGCAATCGGGCGCCAGATCCATGAACTCAACATCCAGTAACAGGCGCTGAGAGGGTGATGCTGTGCGCCCTAACTGGGTGTTTCGACGCCCCAGATTGACCTGTAGCTCGCATCCAGAGAGTGATAGAAAGTCAATTAAATCAATTTGATTTGAGGCGGGCGGCGCGGTGGCTAGCTCCCGGGGAAGATCGAATCGATTGGCGTCATGGGGTGCGCCGGGAGTTAGCTCGACGCCTGTTGCGGTCGACAGGCGGAGCAGGTACTCATCGAGATAAGCGGGACCGGTGTCGGTATCACTGCACCCTGTGAATAACAGGAGACAAACCAACCACCCTGAGCGCGGCGTCACCCCGCCAAAGCCGCTTTGGCCTCGCCGCGCCATCGATGCAGATGCGTCAGGGATTCGTCAGGGGTCAGTCGGGCTCCCCATTTTGCGAAATCAATCGCCGCAAGCAGATCGATATCGGCAAAAGAAAAAGACTCTCCCGCGAGGAACGTACTGTCCGAAAGTGCTTCGTTAATGATTTCCAGGCCTGTTATTAGACGGGTGCGCCCGCGCTCGACCAGCTCCGGTAGCTGGGCGACGTTGACCGGCCCCGGCAGCGCGCGATCAACGTAGCTGGGGTGTCCGTTGCGAAACGCATCGGCAATGGCAGCAAAAATGTCGCTGTAGAGACGATGGTTCCAGTTCAGGACACGCGCCCGCTCCTCTGGTGTTCGGCCGAGCAGAGGTTTGTCGGGGTACTGCGACTCCAGATAATGCGCAATAGCAATCACCGAGCAAAGGACTGTGCCATCGTCGAGCACGAGTGCGGGCACCGTGGCTTCCGGGGCAATCGCCCGGTAGGCCTCGCCGAGCTGCTCCTCGGCTCCGAGGTCGATCTGGACCGTATCGAGCACAATACCCTTGTACTGCATGAACATCCCCAATCGGGCGGGGTTGGGGGCGGCATCAAATGTATAGAGCTTCATGACACGTCATCTCCGGTGTGGGCATGCAGTATAGCGGCGAGCAGGGGGCGTATTGCTGTGTTTTCGATCGTTTTCGCAACCGCTATACTCCGCCCCCCACCGACAGGAGTTAGCACCATGCGTTTGTTCTTTATCCTTTTGCTGGCGCCGATGGCGGCAGTCGCACTTGACCTGACTGACCAGCAGCGGGCAGATATTGAGGCGCGGATCCAGCCCTTCTCAGCCATCTGCGTGCAGGGAGAAACCTGCGGTGGTGGCAGCGATGCCATCGCTACCAGCGCCGGTCGCTCTGGGGAGGATGTCTACAATGCAGCGTGCATGGCATGCCACTCAGCCGGCATTGCGGGTGCACCTAAGGTGGGTGACCAGGTTGCCTGGGCCGGCCGCATCAATAAGGGCATGGATGCGCTGTATGACAGCGGCATTAATGGCATCGCCGGTTCGGGCATGATCGCCCGCGGGGGCTGCGCCGATTGCTCTGACGATGAGATCCGACTCGCTGTCGATTTCATGGTGGACGGCAGCCGCTGAAGTCACCCGGCGCCAACTCCGGTTGGTGCCTCACGAAAAGACAGCGCGGTGTTGATGTGTGACATCGACACCCGTTCTTCTCCCGTTATATCAGCCAGAGTTCGCGCAACACGCAGCCTGCGGTGGGCACTTCTCGCCGATAAGCTCAGCGCGGTCAGCGTCTTGAGAAGTTCCTTTCTCGTTGTGTCAGTTAAGGCACACGCCTCGACAATGTCATCCCCGGCAAGATCACGATTCAGGCAATGCTGACGGAGCAGTTGCCGGTCTCGGGTGGCGGCGACGCGCTCTCTTAAGTGGGCAGAGGTGTTGCCCGGGGACGCCGCGCTTAATAGCGCTTCGGCTGACGGTTTGTTCAGCTTTACGTGCAGATCAATACGGTCCATCAAGGGGCCCGAGGCGCCCTGACGATAGCGTCGGATCATGTCGGGTGAGCAGCGGCAGCTGCCGTCCTCATTGCCAGCAAGCCCACAGGGGCAAGGGTTCATGGCGGCTACCAGCTGAAATCGGGCGGGGTAGCGATGTTGATGTTCGGCACGGGTGACGGTGATCTCGCCACTCTCCAGCGGCTGCCTGAGTTGGTTCAGCACCGCGCGCGGGAACTCGGTGAGTTCATCGAGAAACAGCACGCCGCCGTGTGCCATGGAGATCTCGCCCGGAAGCGCTCTGGCCGTGCCGCCGATCAATGCTGCAACACTGCTCGAGTGATGGGGCGCTCTGAAGGTAGGCCCATTCACGCGCGATAGCCCTACAAGGTCACGAATCAGCCAAACCTCTTGCTGCGCGGCGGCTTCGAGAGGTGGCAACAGCCCGGGTAGAATCGATGCCGCTAGGGTTTTGCCCACGCCCGGTGAGCCGCTCATCAGCAAATGGTGGCCGCCTGCTGCCGCCAGCTCCAGCGCGCGATACAGCAGTGGTTGTCCGCGAATCTGTGACAGATCCGGATAGTCACAGGTCTCTGCGGAGCAGGCAGACAGAGGGGTCACAAACTGGGGGTCAGCGGCTTTCAGTGCTGCGCAAAGGGAGAGCAGGTCGGGTGTTGCGATAAGCCGACACCCTTTGACGTTGGCCAACTGAGGCGAGCTCTCCAGCGCAAGACAGAGCGTGTTACCTGCCCGGGCGGCAGCAATCACTGCTGCTAATGCACCTCGGCTGGGTTTGAGGCAGCCGTCGAGACCCAATTCCCCGATGAATTCTCTGCCTTCGATCGCACTCCGTGGCAATTGCTGGGAGGCCACCAATAGTCCCACAGCGATAGGCAGATCGAACCGTGTGCTGGGTGTGACGCGCTCAGCGGGGGTCAGGTTGACGGTGATATTAAAGTCTGGCCATTTCAGATGAGAACTGATGAGGGCCGCACGCACCCGGCTACGGATCTCTCTTGAGCTACTATCTCCCAGGCCAACGACCTGAAAGGCGGGCAACCCAGCACTAAGGTGAACTTCAACGGTCACGGATGGTGCGTCGAGACCTGTCTGACCGCGGGTGCTAATCAATGATAGGTGCATGGATCATCCTTGATCTCTTGCGGCTTTCGTATTTTTTTGCCTCGCCGGGTGGCTTTTGTTGCCCCGCCGGAGCCGGACCGCGGCTGATCTCTCCTCTGGGTTACTGATCTGCCTGCTGATCGGATGCCGACAGCGCTTCGTCAAGGGCGGCGATTTGCGCTTCCAGCGCCTCCAGTCGTTCGCGCGTGCGTTTCAGCACAGCTGCCTGAGCATCAAACTCTTCTCGGCTGACTACATCAAGACGCGTCAACGCAGACTGCAACAGACTCTTGGCGTTGCGGTCAATCTGCTCAAACACTGGATCATCAGCGCGGGTCAGTCGCTCGAAAAGCGAGCGGGTGTCGCGCTGTGCTGACTCCTCGTTTGTCATGAACTACTCCGACCGGCTAAAGATGACTCCAGCGCCAATGTAGCGCACTCCAATGTGGCCTGACAGACCACATCCCGCCAAAAGTGGTGCGCAGCGCGCACTCGTTTGGTGCGGATGAAGCGCTGGTGTAGCCCTCTTTCTCGCTGCGGGGACGCCGCGATTATCAATTAAATTATTGATTCTTATCGTTTTTATAAGAATTGGCCCACTCGTCGCTATTTCGTGTGTGGGGGCAGGTGGTAACCGGCTCCGACCGGGTACGACCCAACATGACATCGAAACACAACATTTCGCTATGCAGGAGACACCGAATGAAGGTTTTGAAATATGCACTTCCCGCGCTCGCCATTGCAGGCAGCACCAGTTTTATCGCCCCCGTGGCGCAAGCGGCTGAAGTCAGTGGCAACGTAGCGCTGGTAACGGATTATAGATTCCGCGGTATTTCCCAGTCTGACAGCAAGGCATCGATCCAGGGTGGATTCGATATCGCTTTCGACTCAGGTTTTTACCTGGGCACTTGGGGCGCCGCGGTCGACTTTGATTGCTCGGTAGACCCGGTTAATTCTTGCGGTGGCGCAAACGGTGGTCTGGAACTTGACTACTACGGCGGCTACTCGCACAGCTTTGACGGCGGTCTGGGCATCGATGTCGGCTACATCTACTACGACTACCCCCAGGACGAGGGCGTACTTGGTGATTATGAAGAAGTGTACGGCAACGTCAGCTTTGGCGGCTTCTCAGCCGGATTTGCCTTCTCGGACGAGTATTGGTTCGAGACTGGCGAGATCTTGTATCTCAACGCGGGCTACAGCTTGACGCTTCCGGGCGACTGGGGTTTGGGTTTCCTCGTTGGACAAGTGGATTACGACGAAGTCAGCTACACACTGACTGATAAGCACGTCCACTGGGCGGTGTCTTTGAGCAAGTCTTGGCAGGGCATCGACTGGAGCCTGACTTACGAGGATACCGATCTGAGTGAGGAAGACTGCTACGGCTACGACTGGTGTGATGCCACAGTCATCTTTGGAATGGCTAAGAGCCTGTAACGCAAATGCCGCCCACAGGGGCGGCTCTTATCGGAGGTTGCCATGAAATTGGTTACTGCAGTGATTAAGCCATTCAAGCTGGATGATGTGCGCGAGGCGCTGTCCACGATTGGCGTTCAGGGAATTACGGTGAGCGAGGTCAAGGGCTTCG
>JBELDB010000015.1:0-12101 GCA_042094525.1 Congregibacter sp.
TAGTGATGATTGAAGCGCTGCGCAATATCCCGCGCCATCTCAACGTGCTGAATCTGGTCGCGCCCGACCGGCACCTGGTGCGCATTAAAAATCAAAATATCGGCAGCCATCAGTACGGGATAAGAAAACAACCCCATGGTGATACCAAAGTCCGGATCTTCGCCAGACTCCTCATTGGCCTGAACAGCCGCTTTGTAAGCGTGAGCCCGGTTCATCAGGCCTTTCGCTGCTGAGCAAGTCAGCACCCAGCTCAACTCGGTGATCTCTGGGATATCCGACTGGCGATAGAAATAGGTGTTCTCCGGGTCGAGACCCAGCGCCAACCAGGTCGCCGCGATCTCTCTACTAGACTGCGCGACCTCGTCGGGATTCTGGTTTTTGATCAGCGCGTGATAGTCCGCCAAGAACAGATAGGCATCCACCGAAGGATCGCGGGATGCAGCAACAGCAGGACGGATCGCCCCAACATAATTGCCGAGATGCGGCGTACCGGTTGTCGTGATGCCCGTCAGTACCCGAGTTGAACTCATGATGTCCTCGCTTCCTTCAGGCCAAACGCCGATAGAACGCAGTCAGTAGCGACACCAGCTGGGGAATGTCTGCCGTGCACGCTAGCTCACGAATCGAGTGCATCGCCAACGTTGGCACGCCCAGGTCCGTGGTGGCAATCCCAGTCTCGGTCGCGGTAATGGGGCCAATCGTGCTGCCACAGGCCAGATCGGCTCGCATCACAAACGCCTGAACATCAACCTCGGCCCGCTCAGCCAGTAGTCGCAGCCGCGCCGCGCCCTCGCCGTCCGTCGCATAACGCTGATTGCGATTAATTTTAAGCACGGGCCCGCTGCCCAGTTGTGGGCTGTGTTGGTCGTCATGCCTGTCCGCGAAATTGGGGTGCACTGCATGCGCGTTGTCCACCGAGAGCATCCACGATTCTGTGCGAAGCTGCTGGTTGCCTTGAGCGTCCGGCACCAGTGCGGTCAAAGCATCCATCAGCATGGGACCCTGAGCTCCCACGGTCGAGGCGCTCCCCACCTCCTCGTGGTCGGTCGCCACCAGCATCGACCACTCGGCATCTTCAGCGCCGATCAGCGCACTGAGGCCCGCAAAACAACTCAATAGGTTGTCCAGTCGGGCTGAGGTGATCCAGGACTCATCAATTCCTACGACAGCCGGTGCCTGAACGTCGTAGAGGGACAGCTCGTAGTCCATCACCCGCGCACCCTTCCACTGCGAATGCTGGGCAGTGAGCGTCTCGGCAAGCCACGCCTTGAAGTCAAAATGCTGGGGATCCCCCAGCATCACCAGGGGCACCACATCTTTCTGCGGGTTGATACTCCGCTGTTTGTTGGCGTCTCGATCGAGATGAATCGCCAGGCTTGGTACGACTGCTACCGGGCGAGACGAATCAAAGAGCGTGGAACACAACTCTCCCGAAGATGTCAGCAGCGTCAAACGGCCCGCCATGGCGAGATCTCGGTCAAACCAGGGATTCAAGAGTGCGCCACCATAAACGTCGACCCCCAACTGCACGCAGCCATCGCGCCCTTTGACCGGGTTTGGTTTGACTGAGAGGTTCGGGCTGTCCGTATGCGCGCCAACCAACCGCAGCCCAGCATCGGGGTGGCCCTGTCCTGCCCGCACCGCAATCAGCGAACTGCCCTGCCGGGTCATGAAATAGCCACGACCGGCGGTCATGGCCTCGGTGTCGAACCGCTCGACCTCTTCGAATCCGGCATCGCACAGCCGCTGGGACATCGCCGCCACCGCATGAAATGGTGTAACAGCCTCGCCGAGAAACCGGAGCAGTTCTTCAATCTGCGTCATGTCATTAACCCTGAATGATCCAAACCCACAATACCAAGCCCAAAGCCAATCGATACAAGACAAAAGGCATCAACCCGATTCGCTCAACCAGGTACATAAAGCCTTTGATCGTGGCATAAGCAAACAGCGCCGAGAGCCCAAAAGCTGCCACCGCCGCTCCACCTGAAAGCGATGGCTCGTCGGACCTCATGGTCGTCAGCATGAGTACAACCGCGCCACTAATCACCGGCACACTGAGCAAAAAGGAGAACCGAGTGGCGGCGGCGGGATGGTAACCCAGAAATAAGGCTGCCGTGATCGTCACTCCGGATCGGGACGTACCGGGGATCAACGCAAATATTTGTGCCAAACCAATCAACAGTGCGTCGCGCGTTGCAATGGGTCCAGTTCGCCTGGCACCCTGCCTGGAAACTCGATCAGCGATCCCTAACAGCACGCCGAACAGGAGCGTTGTCACAACAATAACAGTCACTGCACGCGCCTCTGTGGCCACCACATCGCGAAACAACAGGCCGGCCAACACAACGGGAATCGTTGCCACACAGAGCGCCCAGAGTTCCGACTGAGTCGAAAATCTGCCCGGCAAGACACTTTTGCTGAGCTCTATTACCGTGTCACGGAAATACCACAACACGGCGCACAACGTGCCAGCATGCACAGCGACATCAAAAAACAGGCCCTGATCTGACCATCCCAATACCTGTGCCGGCAGAATGAGGTGCGCAGAACTCGACACCGGCAGGAACTCTGTGACGCCCTGAATCAGCGCCAACGCAATCAGCTGAATCCAGTCAATCACGACGACCCTGCTCCGAGAGTTTTTTCCAACCAATATCGCGCTGAACATACTGTGGCGACAGGGCGTGCGCAGGCTCTGGATGCAGCGCCAGCGCGCCCGTGCCTAGCAACGCAGCCATGATGCCGGCGTGTGGTGTCACATCGGGTAACCACCGCGCAACAGAAGACGCCTCGCCGGGCACTCGGTTCCGATACGTCGCACCGGATCCGATCACCACCGTGGCTGGTTTCGATGGCTCGGTCACCAAGCGCTCTGGCCCACAGACAAACGTCTCGCCATCTGCAACAAATGCCCCGCCTCGCCAATCACCCCACACCCCATAGAACTGATCAATCTGCGCATCTATGGTGGACAGCACACGATCACCCTCATCCAGAAGACCTGCGTCCCCGGCACTATAGGCTTGCGCCGCCAACGAGCAGAATCCATGCACCGGCAAGTTTTGTGACCAGCCAAGCCCTTGGGCCACGCTGACCGCAACCCGCAGGCCGGTGAAAGAACCCGGCCCCACGCCGCACGCAATGATATCTACAGCATCCTCCAACGATTCGTCCTCGAGTACCTCAGCTAACATGCCAAGGATGTGACGGTTGTGGGCGCGAGCCAGCAACTCGTGGCGCGCACGCACGCTCCCCTCGCTGAACACAGCGAGGGTGCAGGCAGGGGTAGCAGTATCGAGCGCGAGAACACGCGGCATGGGCCGTATAAACTATAGTCAGATCGTGGGTCGATGATCCCACAGAGGGGCTGAACTTTGAATGCAACGCAGGCATACAGCTTGGGTATTTTGGCCGGGGGTCAGGGTGCTCGCTGGGGCGGCCGCGACAAGGGACTGATAGCATTGAAAGGGCAGTCTCTACTTGCGGGGATTGTTCATCCTCGACCAAGTGGCGCGGAAGAACTACTGGTCTGCTGCCGCAGCTACCCCCATTTTTACCAGCACTTCAGTGATCGAATACTGTGCGAAGCAATCGCTGGGCTTGGGCCTTGTGCCGGCATTACCGCACTGCTCTCGGCAGCAACCACCTCGACGCTGATGGTGTTACCTGTTGACCTAATCGGCTCGCCGCAGGCCACTATTCAAACGCTTGAGAACGAGTGGCGTGATGACGACACCGCGATCTTTCTTACAGACGCTGAAGGCCATCATTCTCCCTGCATGCGCCTACATGCCAGCACGTTGAAAGATTGCGCGGCATTTCTGGATGAGGGGGGTCGCAAAATAACAGGGCTGCTGGAGAAAATCGGAGCTCGCCCTGTGCAGGTGGATACCGCTTGGCTTCGCGATGCTGATCTTCCCAAGTCGCTGAGGCTCTAAGCAAGCGATTGAAGCGACTGCTGAGCAAAAAATAGGCCGTGTGCCAGCACGACACCTAGGGTCAAATTGCGGCGCATTGCGGCATACCAATCGGGCAATATCTCTGCACCTCGCTCGAACCAAAGTAAGGCCAAGTAGCCTGACATCAAAGCGATCGCTGCCAACCAGGCTTTGGCTGTCAGCACAGCGGCGACTGCAAATAACACCAAGCCATTACTGATCAGCAGTCTCGCTACGACTGGCTCATGCTCTGACTGGACTCGGCCCCAAATGGTGCCGCCCAAGAAGCAAAGAATGCCCAGCGAATAAATAACAAACCCCTGAACGGAGACGGCGCCAGGCCAGTCTTCCAGAAACCAAGCGCCGGCCAGAAAACCATAAAAAGGCAACAAGCCGGCATAACCTAATCCCAGCATGACAGTGCGATTCAGCATTACAGGCCTCCAAAAAAAACCCCGGCCAGAGGCCGGGGCAAGAATTCGCCACCTGGGGGAAGATGGCTTAACCGGAGAGTCGATCATCCAGTTGCAAGAATTACGCCCCGATATTGGGGCTGGATCACCGGGGCCAGGAAAAAAGTCACTCCGATGATTAGTTTCCGGGCCGCAAGCCAGCAGCACCGGGCAGCTGCAATCGGCCCGCACTGGCGTCATCGAAAAAATATCACCGCTCACTCTCCGGTGTGGGCGCGCAGTTCTCGCTTGAAGGCCCTGAAAACAGTGGCTTATGCCATGGGCGACTGAAGACGGCCTGCGCTGATAAAAAAAGGTTTTTCGACAGCGAATGCGTATCGCGATAGTGTTCTCCTAAGAGCCACTTCCCCGGCAAAACATGCAGTCATTAGCTCCTCTCAGACGCGGACAGCGCATATCAGGAGTCAAGCAGATAGCCCCACCACTAAGCGCTATCGGCCACTGCCTGTTACCTTTTAAACGCAAAACCCGCCGCCAGGTTTTTCCCAAAAGCCTCATGTGTGAGGCCGAGAGCTAGCGTATTCCGTTATCAGGCAAACAACGCCAAAAGCAAGGAGACAGAATGAAAAGACCCAAGCGAAATCGCGTTCTGCGCGCGTTTGAAAGAGGCTATCAGCTGGGCCTCTCTGGCCGCTCCAGAGAAAATTGCCCCTTTTTAACCGGTCTGGCACGCATTAAGTGGCTGGAAGGCTGGCGAGAGGGACGAAACGATTGGCAAGAGGGTCTCACAGACGCCCTGACATGCTATAAATTGTCGGGTTTCTGATCACTCGCCTGAGCATGATCCCCCCCGAGGGAGATTTTTGAACGTTTAGGCCTTGGAATGGTCAGAAATGACGCCATTTCTGACACAGCAGTAATAAAGGTCTTATCCGTGAACTACCAAATCCTCGCGAACCTCGAAAATTGGCTGGGGCAACAAATTGTTGGCCAGCAAGATCTGATTCACAAGTTGATGCTGGCACTCCTAGCTGACGGACACCTACTGGTGGAAGGCGCGCCTGGACTAGCCAAAACCCGCGCGATCAAGGAGATGGCAGCGGGCATCGAGGGCAGCTTCCACCGCATCCAATTCACGCCCGATCTGCTGCCCGGTGACATCACCGGAACGGATATTTTTCGGCCTCAAACCGGTGCGTTTGAATTTCAGCAGGGTCCCATTTTCAATAACTTAGTGCTCGCTGACGAGATTAACCGCGCCCCTGCAAAAGTGCAGTCCGCGTTGCTCGAGGCGATGGCCGAGCGCCAGGTGAGTATCGGCAGTCAGACCTATGAGTTGCCGGAGCTATTTCTGGTCATGGCGACTCAGAACCCCATCGAACAGGAAGGCACCTACCCTTTGCCCGAAGCACAACTGGACCGATTCTTGATGCATGTTCGCGTGTCTTACCCGGACGCCGGGGCAGAGCAGGCCATCTTGCGGCTGGCACGAAGCGAAGCGATCGGGAGCCACAGCCGCCCTGAAGGCACTGTATCCCAACCAGATATTTTCTCGGCGCGCAAAGCCGTACTGGATATTCATATGGCACCCGCCGTAGAGGAGTACATTATCCAATTGATTATGGGTACGCGGGAGCCGGGCCACTACGACAGTGAACTCGCGGGTTGGCTAGAGTATGGAGCGAGCCCGCGCGCAACGATCGCCCTCGACCGCTGCGCGCGAGCCAACGCATGGATAGCCGGACGTGACTACGTCAGTCCTGACGATGTGCAGAGCGTTGCCTTGGATTGCCTGCGTCATCGGTTAATCGTGTCGTTCGAGGCCGAAGCTTCGGGTATCACCAGTGATCACATCGTCGAGCGACTGATTGAGCGTATACCCGTTGCCTGACACGGACGGCACAAAGGCAATGAATGGCCCACGCGGTGCAACCGTGACTGCAGAGGCGCTTGTGGCCGCCCGGTTTGCCGCGCGGTTTATCGATGTCACGGGACAGACGCGCGCGCTGGCAAACCTCGCGGGTATGCGGCGGTCCCGACAGCGGGGTCGCGGCGTCGAGTTTGATGAAGTTCGAGCTTATGCCGCCGGCGACGACGTCCGAGCCATTGACTGGCGCGTCACGGCGCGTTCGGGCACGCCCCATACAAAGCTGTTTCATGAGGACCGAGAGCAGCCCATTCTCGTTGCGGTTGATCAACGAGCGCCCATGAAATTTGGCGCTACCCGGTGCTTCAAGTCTGTGATGGCCGCCCACGTCGGGGCTTTGGCCCTCTGGTCTGGCCTGCAGGCTGGTGAGCGCATTGGCGGCGCCGTGCTAGGCGATGAGGCTTTGCACGACACCCGACCAAAACGTAGTCAGCATGCTGTCCTGAAAATGTTCGGAGACCTGGTGACCGAGGGCCTGCCCACTGGAGATGGCCTCGTCACGCGGAGGTTAGGCGATCTGCTTCAACAGCTTGAGCGAATTGCCCGGCCGGGTACGCGGATCTTTCTCATCAGCGATTTCCACGACCTCTTCGAGGAGGATCATCTCGCGCCACTGAGGCGGTTGGCGCGCAAAACGCAGATCGTGGCCGTAGCGGTCGGTGATACCTTGGAGAGCAGCCTGCCTCAGGCAGGTTTTTATGCAGTGACCGATGGCGTGACGCACTCGCAATTGGATACCAGCGTTGCGGGTGTTCGCGAAGCCTACGAGACGGATTATCAAAACCACATAGCGGCCCTAACAAAACGCCTGCGGGAATTGCGGATTCCCCTTCTAGCAATTCAGACCCATCAGGAGCCGTTGAAGCAGTTGCTAACGGTGTTTCCCACACGATGAACCCGGAGATGATGCTGTCGCAACTTGCACCGTTGCGGGAACCTATGGCGATCAGTTGGTGGCCGCTGGCGCCCGGCTGGTGGGTGCTGCTGGCTCTGTGCATAGCTACACTGGCAGGCTTGCTGATCTGGCTCAGGAAGCGCCGCCTAAAAACCGCCTATCGGCGGATGGCGTTGGTCGCTCTCAGTGAGCTACGTGCAAGGCAAGGTCAACAAGACGAACTCAACTGGCTTCTAAAAGCGACGGCATTGCGCGCCTTCCCCCAGCAGCAGGTCGCCGCACTTCATGGAGAGCAGTGGCAACGGTTTCTCGAATCAAGCTGTCGAGGCGTCGCCCCTAATACTTTTGCCGAGCTTGATGGGCTCTACCAACACGAATCAACACCCGTGAGCGGTCGTCTATTTGATGCGGCCGAGCACTGGTTACGACGGCACGAGGCGACCCATGCTTGAATGGCTATGGCCTTGGGTCTTTGCCGCGGCGCCCTTGCCTTGGGTGATCTATCGATTCAGCAAGGGAGAGTCTCTGCAGCCCTCTGCCCTTCGGGCACCATTTGCCGCCAGATGGCGCGGCTTAACCGGCGCCAGTCGCAGCATGAAGTCGGGCCGCGGTTATTGGTGGTTGTTGTGGATCACCTGGATGATGTTGATCGTGGCGATTGCGCGACCACAGTGGATAGGCGAACCTATTGAGTTGCCCAATACCGGCCGCGACCTGATGCTGGGTTTGGACCTCTCGGGCAGTATGCAAATTGAAGACATGCAGGTGGGCAATCGCTTGGTCCCCCGCATCACCGCCGTCAAGGCGATTGCGGCAGACTTTACAGAGCGGCGGCAGGGTGATCGCGTAGGCCTGATTCTATTCGGCACACGGGCTTATCTGCAGGCGCCTCTTACTTTTGACTTGAGCACCGTCACCCGATTCATCGACGAGGCACAGCTGGGATTCGCCGGCGAGGATACGGCCATCGGCGACGCACTGGGATTGGCCATCAAACGCCTGCGAGAGCGACCGGCATCGTCGCGCATCTTTATTTTGTTGACCGACGGACAGGACACCGCCAGCACGGTGGACCCTATGGAAGCGGCAGCCCTTGCAGCGCAGCTCGATGTCAAAATTTATACAATAGGGATCAGCCGTAATTTGGGTCGCACTGTCAACGGGCGAAGTGAAGTCGATGAGGCCATGCTCAACGCGGTCGCAGAGGCAACGGGTGGGCGCTACTTCCGAGCCACGTCCCCCGCCGAGCTGGAGACTGTCTACGCCTTGCTGGATGAACTCGAGCCGGTTGAGCAAGAGGCCAGCACTTTCCGCCCAAAACGCGCCTTGAGCTGGATACCGCTGTTAGCCGCCCTGGCGTTTGCCTGCATTCTGGCAGTAGTGCGCAGCCGTTTGCTCAGTCGCCTAGCCACTAAGCCCGACTTCGGATTAGCGCGATGATTGATGGCGTCCATCTGCTGCGACCGGAGCTTCTGTGGGGCCTAACCGCCTGCCCGCTGGTGGCGTTAGCACTCTGGTACCGTCGGATTCATCAGGGCGACTGGACCAAGGTCATTGATGCTGATTTGTTGCCTTTCCTTATGCCCGAGCAGCGCGGAAAAACCCAGCGTTCTCGGGTGTGGGCACCCACTCTTCTATTGGCGCTCGTGACGGTAGCCGCGGCCGGCCCCAGCTTGCAGCGAGTAGAGCTTCCGGTCATCAAGCGAGCTGACGCGTTAGTCATCGCACTAGATCTGAGTGCCTCTATGTTAGCAGCTGACATTCAACCCAGTCGGATACAACGAGCACGACAAAAAGTCCTGGATCTGCTGGATACCCGACAGGAAGGCGTGACAGGTCTGGTTGTCTTTGCAGGTGACGCGCATGTGGTCACACCTCTGACTGACGATACCCGCACGATTGCCAACCTCATGCCGGCACTCTCCCCTACCATCATGCCGCTCCCAGGCGCCGATGCCACCAGTGCAATTGAGCTCGCTTCAGATCTACTGCTGACTGCGGGCGCGCAGGGCGGGCATATTTTATTGATGACTGATGGTCTCCCCGGATTTGACGAACGCCGAGTCCAATCGGCGCTCGATGACAGCGGGGCCAGTCTCGCCATCTTGGGAGTCGGCACGGCGAGCGGCGCGCCCATCCCGCTCCCCAATGGCGGCTTCCTTAAAGATAACAACGGCGAGATCGTTATTCCCGCGCTCGATCGCAATCAGCTGTCAGCATTCGCCGCAGCACTCGGTGCACCGTACGAGGAAGTGAGCCTCGATGAACAGGATATTGAATCGCTAACACGTCGCGACGTGATAGCAACCGAGGGGGAACTGGACCTCGATCGCCAAACTGACGCATGGCAGGACCAAGGGTTCTGGCTCGCCGCACTGGTAGCACTGTTGATGCTACCCGCTTTTCGCAAAGGCGTCGTGGCAAGTATCGTTTTTATGCTGATGGTGCACGCGCCACCGCCCGAGGCTGCCGATTGGGATGACTTGTGGCTAACCCCCGACCAACAGGGCGCCCGTCACCTCGCCGCCGGTGAAGCGTCAGAGGCGGCGGCTGCCTTTACCGATTCGAGCTGGCGCGGGGTCGCTGAATATCAAGCGGGCAGCTACGATCAGGCGGCGCAGAACTTCGCCGGTGAGAACACCGCTAACAACCTTTACAACCTTGGGAACGCGCTGGCACTCGAGGGCGACCTGAGGGGGGCACTCAGCGCCTATGAGGAGAGTCTTAGTCTGGAGCCCGATGCGGAGGACGCCATCGCGAATCGCGATTTTATTCAGTCACTGCTTGATCAGGAGGAACAGCAACAGGATCAGGAGGGTGATCAGCAAAATCAGGAGGGCGACCAGTCTGAAGAGGACAGCGAGAGCGAATCACAAGGCGACTCTACCTCTGATTCGTCAGAGCAGGGGGAACAAGAACAAAGCGACGGTGAAAACAGTGAGGAGTCCGAGAACGGTCAGAGCAGTCAATCAGAGTCTGATCAAGAGCAGCAGGGCGAACAAGACCCCACCATGGCGGACGCACAGGACATGAACGCCGAAGCCCTTGAAGCCGCAACGCAGGAGCAGATGGCGAAGTTTGACGAAGCGCTGGAGGAGCAGCAGGCACTTGAACAATGGTTGCGGCGAGTACCGGATGACCCAGGCGGCCTGCTGCGCCGCAAATTCCGCTATCAAACGATGCAAAGACTCAGAGAGGGCGAGGAACCTGATGAATCGATTCGCTGGTAACACGGTCGTCTGCATCGCAGCTATATTCCTGTTGCTGTGGGGCAGCCTCGCGTGGGCGGAACTTTCTGCAACGGCGGACCGACGCACCATCGCCATGGGGGAGACACTCCGGCTGACATTACTCGGGGATGCGGGGGAGCAACCTGCCGAGATTGATCTCACACCCCTAAATCGCGACTGGGAAATTCTGTCCCGATCGAGCGCGACCAATGCGCGTTTTGTTAATGGGCAAAATCAGGTTACCCGCACACTCGAAATGGAATTAGCGCCCCTGCGCGAGGGCACGCTCACAATTCCGTCACTCACGGCCGGTGGGCGCAGTACCACGCCACTTGCCATCCGCGTGAATCCCGAACCGGTCATCGCTCCAGGCGATGAGCTGGTGCTGTTCGACGCAAGCGTGGACCAGAGCAGCGTCTACGTGCAGTCCGAGATCATTCTCACGGTCACACTGCAGCAGGCGATTAATCTCGATGGTGGCGAAATTTCAGCCTTCGATATTCCCGATGCAGTGGTCGAAAATCTTGAGCGCCGATCTTTTCAGCGGCGGGTTGGCAACCGAACATGGCTGGTCACCGAACTGCGATATGCTGTCTATCCCCAAAAAAGCGGGCCACTGGTGATACCAGCAATTGGCTTCACCGCGCGCGAAGTCCAACCAGGCCGCTCGCTGCTGGGTGCGCGTCTTGGAAGACGACTGCGCATGGCTTCCCAGCCAGTCGAGATCAATGTCAAAACCGTTCCAGCTAGCTTTCCCGGTGAGGTTTGGCTCCCTGCGAGAGCGTTGACGCTGGAGGAAAACTGGTCCATCAATCCGGAAGCACTGGATGTTGGCGACTCCACAACGCGAACGTTAACCCTGACCGCCCGAGGCTTACAGGGTAGCCAGCTGCCGCCTCTTAGCAGCGTGCAAGGGGCGATCAACATTCCAGAAATCCGGTTTTACCCCGATCAAGAGTCCATCGATCAAAGCGAACTGGCAGACGGTCTGCAGGGACGTCGGATCCAAAGCGAAGCGCTTGTGGCGCGTTCTGGCGGCACCTGGACCTTGCCCGAAATTCGTGTGCCTTGGTGGAATACCGAAACAGATAGTCTGGAATTTGCCGTCTTGCCCGCGAAAACGGTCGCTGTCACAGCGACCCAGCCGGCCGATCAAATCAATGGTTCTGCAACTCCGTCGGTTGTCGCGCCTGCGAACTCAATCCAGCCCCTATGGTTCTGGGCTGTCGCTGCCACCGGCTGGCTGTTGGCACTGACACTCGCTGTTGCGCTCTGGCTGAGCCGTCGGCATCCTCCTACCACGCCGACTACCTCGATGATCTCAGGCGCTGACACTGGGACACTCAGGCAAAGTTTGGTGCAAATCAGAAAAGCCGCAGAGCAGCAAGACAAGGCTGCTTTGAGAGATGCCATATTGCGCTGGGGCGCACTGCGCCACGGAAACGCCTTTTCGTCACTGGCGGCGCTGGCGCAAGTCAGCACTGACCACTTGGCGACTCTTCTGCGCGAGGTAGATCGCTCGCTTTACGGCCACGGCGTGTCTGATGGCCTGCCTGATAAAACTCCGCAAGGTCTCATTGATGCGTTACGTAACGAACCCTCGCAAAAGACTGCCGGTGTGACGATCAGTCCGCTAAAGCTTTATCCCTCATAGGCTGCACCCGAAGCGTCACTCTTCATAGGTACGCTCCACAG
>JBELDB010000015.1:12201-25792 GCA_042094525.1 Congregibacter sp.
ACGCTCCACAGAAACGCTCCACAGAAACCCCAGTTGCCACAGCCGAGTGTTTGACGCTCCTGCTAAGGCCTAGCTGGACTCGCTCAGCGCCTTGGTGATCACCTCAAAAACATCCTTCGGCAGCGGGTCAATCGCGGCGAGGCGCTCCAGCTCGGTCCGCATTGCATCCTGGCCAACCGCATACCGGCGCCACCGTGTCATGGGGGCGAGCATGCGCGCAGCAATTTGCGGATTACTCGCCTGCAAACGCTCGATCACCTCTCCCATTAGGCGGTAACCCGCACCATCTTGACGATGGAAGGCTATTGGGTTGGCTGCGGCAAAGGCGCTAATGAGCGCTCTTAACTTATTGGGATTACGCCAGTCGAATGATGGGTGGGTCATGAGCGTCCTCACGCTCTCGACACAATCGGCGTCAGGCCGGGTCGCCTGAACCGTCAGCCACTGGTTCACCACCAGCGCCTCGTGCTGCCAGCGCGCGTAAAATTCCGCCAGCACCGCCTCTCGCTGTTCGGGTTGCTCGTAATGGGTAATCCAGCGCAACGCCATAAGGCGGTCGGTCAGATTGTCCGCATTGTCATAAAGGCTGTGCGCGGCATCGAGTTGTAAAGGATTCGCCGCCAGCAGGTAATCCTGCGCGAGATATCGCAACGCCCGAAGGCCAATATCATCGGCATCGGGTGCGTAGGCATGCGGCGCCGGATTATCTGACAGCGCCTGCTCCCAAATCGAAGCCAGTGCGCCACCCATTTCTGCTTTGATCTGTTGTCGCCGATGGTGGATCTCGCTGACATCGACCAAGCCCCGCTGCGCGGCCCGGTCAGCCAGATATTCCTCGCTCGGCAAGGCCAAGGTGAGCGCCTTCATTGCCGGATCCATGGATCCCACTAGCACCTGCTCGCAGGCGTCCAATAACCCCTGTGGCAATGCAGTCTCCCCATCCATAGATGCAGCTTCGACCGCTCTGGCCAAGAGTGTCTGAGCGGCGTCCCACGCTACAAAGGCATCGTCATCACCGGCCATCAGTGCGAGCAAATCGGACTCTGAATGCTCAGTGGTAATTCGCACCGGTGCGGAGAAGCCACGCAGGCATGACAGCACAGGCTTCGAGGGGACGTTATCAAAGGTAAAAGTCTGCTCGCGCTCGGTGAGCTCGAGTACGCGCGTGGTCCCTTCAGTCATAGCGATAGGCTGGCCGTCGACCAACAGACCTGTCGCCACAGGAATCAGCAAGGGCTCTTTTTCCTGATGCCCAGCATTCGCTGGGTTCTGCTGCTGCAAGGTCAACTGGTAACGCTTGGCGTCGGCATCGTAATGCTCACTGCACACCACCTCCGGCGTGCCTGCCTGCTCGTACCAGCGCCTGAATTGATCCAGATCTCGCCCAGACGCCTCCGCTAGACAATCGACAAAGTCATCGCAGGTCACCGCCTGGCCATCAAATCGCTGAAAATAAAGAGTAGTGCCAGCGTAAAACGCTTCGGCCCCAAGCAGGGTGTGCAACATGCGGACGACCTCCGCACCCTTCTCGTAGACCGTGAGGGTGTAAAAATTGGAGATATCTACAAACGCATCCGGACGAACCGGATGTGCCAGTGGGCCCGCATCCTCAGCAAACTGGTGAGTGCGGAGGAACAGTGCATCTTCTACTCGCTTTACCCCTCGGGAATTCATATCGGCCGAGAACTCGCTGTCGCGAAAGACGGTAAAACCCTCCTTCAGGCTGAGCTGAAACCAGTCTCGGCAAGTGACCCGGTTGCCCGAGTAATTGTGGAAATACTCATGGGCCACCACCGCCTCAACGCGCTGAAAACCCATATCGGTAGTGATATCGGGATGGGCGAGCACACAGGATGTATTGAAAACATTGAGCCCCTTGTTTTCCATGGCACCCATGTTGAAATCGTCTACGGCAACGATGTTATAGAGGTCTAGATCGTATTCGAGGCCATACACCTGCTCATCCCATCGCATCGCCGCTTTCAATGCGCCCATGGCGTACTCGCAGTAACCGAGATCCTTTTCCTCCACCCAGATATTCAGATCCACCACTCTGCCAGAACAGGTGGTGAAGACATCACTCACCGGCTTCAGATCGCCAGCCACCATGGCAAAGAGATATGAGGGTTTGGGGAAAGGGTCATGCCAAACCACGCGATGCCGACCATGGCCTAAGTCCTCCTCACCCATTTTGTTGCCGTTACTGAGCAATATCGGGCACTCCGCGCGGTCGGCCTCCAGGGTGACGGTGAAGACTGCGAGCACATCCGGGCGGTCTGGAAAATAGGTGATCTTCCTAAAACCTTCCGCCTCACACTGCGTGCAATAAGCACTTTGAGACCGATAAAAGCCCTCCAGAGACGTGTTGTCTTCGGGGCAAATGGTCACGCAAGTGCGCAAGGAGAATCGATCCGGCACCGAGGCAATTACTAACTCCGTGTCACTCACGGTGTAATCGTCCTCCGTTAGTCGCGCACCATCCACCTCAACCCACTGCAGTGACAGCTGCTCTCCATCAAGACTGAGACCGCCCTGCCCGGCGCCCTGCCTCTCCATTTCTAGGGTCGCTGTTACCTCGGTTCGCCCGGGCGTAATCTGTACCAGTAAGTCGACTGTCGTTACCGCAAAATCGGGTACGGTGTAATCCTTGCGGTATATCGTCCCGGGCAACCCTTCTCGCAACGCCATCACGCTGCCACCTTGATTTCGACTTCATAGCCACCAAATTTGCGCATGTTCAAAACCCCTGTATCGAGCATCAGATATTGCCCCTTGATTCCCATCAATGTGCCCTCCACAACAGGCCCTTTATCGAAGTTATGCGCCTTCACTTTTTCTGGCCAACTGAGGACGGGATATTCGATGCGGGTTTCCGGCGCATCCTCCAGAATCTCGAAGGCGCCATCGCCATAGTTCAACTTCAAGTCAGCGACCCCCTGAGCACAAACTGACATCAATTTCTGTCGTATCTGCTCTAGGTCCTGATCGGCACCGTTACCTTTCAACATCGTCTGCCACGCCGTGCGATCACCAACCTCTTTGGCAAAGAGCACTTCCAACAAGCCTGAGTAGCGCCTTGTCTGCACACGTGCGATGGGCTTGGCCTGTGTCGCACCCTGATCAATCCAACGCGTCGGTAACTGAGTTTCTCGCGTAATACCCACCTTCACGCTGGAGGTGTTAGCCAGATACACGATGTGGGGCACTTGGCAGTGGCTCTCTGCCCAATCAGGCTCGCGGCAGGTGCCCTCTGCAAGGTGGCACTTCTCCGGGCTGACGATACAACTATCGCAGGCTGCCAGTTTGCGGAAGCAGGGAAAGCAGTGGCCCTGATTAAAACTTTTCTTGGTCAACCGCCCGCAGGCGACGCACTCGATCTTGCCCGTAAAAGCCACGCGCAAAAACTGACCCAGACTGTCGTTAAGACAAAGGCCTCCTTGCTCTGGAAAAACGGTGTAGCGAACCGTATCCGCGAGCTCAGTGCGCATTTTTCTGAGGCAGCCTTGCCAGTCAGTCATATCTTTAGTCCTTCCACGCCAGCGGCTGGGGGTCATCACAGGCGTCCCCCGCCTTGGCCCCCTTGTCGATAAAGCCCACGCGCTCATCTGGAGGCAGATGGATCTCACCCCAAGCTATCACCGCTTGCATGGCATGCTGGCGTTGATCGTCCGTCAGCGTTCTCCCGTCGGGCCAGCGGCCTGTCGATAGCGATGTCACCAGCTGTTCGTAAACCTTGCGATCCATTTGCTGAACCGACTGGCGATATTGATCCGACATTCCTACCGACTCCTGAACAGTCTGGGAAGGCCACTGATCAAAACACCCAGTGTCCAACCCGCCAACAAGCCACCAACGTGCGCCCCGTTGGCGATAGCCCCCGCGCCGATGAACTCCATACTTCCCGCCATGCCGATGACCAGCCAGATCATCATGAAAGCAAAGATAGCCATTGGCGGCGGCGTTATCCAACCGGGCCTGCGCCACTGAGTGGCCATGATCAGTCCCATAAAGGCATACACCACGCCCGACATCCCGCCAAATATAGAGGGCCCCTCCCACCAGTACTGGCAGTAATTACTCAGCATGGCGCTGACGACGTAAAGTCCCAGAAGGTTGGTCGCGCCCAGCCGATGCTCAATGCGCTGACCAAACTCCCACAGCCACAAACAGTTAAAGACCACGTGCAACCACCCAAAATGAATCAATGTGGGCGTGACCAAACGCCACCAGTCACCCCACTCACCAAAGGCGACGTACCCTCCTGCTGCGCGGAATGGCACAAAATTGAATAGCTCCAGCATGCCAACCCACTGCAGGGGATAGAACAGCAAAAAGCAGACACTGGTCAGCGCCACCAACGCAAAAGTAGCGGGCGCGCGTTTAATCGCAAGGGGCGCGTTATTGAACGAGGGCATCTGACCAGCGAAGCTTGTCTCGGCAGCTGGCATAAAAGCTGTAGCCCGGGGGGTGCAGCAAGGTCAATTCTCGGGTTTTCTTGCGAATTCGGACAGAGTCACCCGGGAGTGCGGTAATCGAGATCTGCCCGTCACAGGTAATAGGAGGGTGAATATCATTGCGGGAGACAACATCAACGCGAATTTCACTCTGGCCGCTCACTACAATAGGGCGACTGGTGAGCGAATGAGGGAACATGGGCACCAGCACCAAAGCATCCAGACCGGGGTACATAATTGGCCCGCCGGCAGAAAGAGAATAGGCGGTAGATCCGGTCGGTGTTGCCACTAACAGGCCATCGGCGTTGAGCCGATAGACAAACTCACCATCAATACTGAGCTCAAACTCAATCATCTGCGCAGAAGCTCCGGAGTTGACCACAATGTCATTCAAAGCCTCACCGCGCCCGATCACCTGCTCGCCCCGCCAAACCTCGGCATCCAACAAAAACCGCCGCTCACTGATGAAATCACCGTCGAGTACCGCGCTGACTTGATCAATCAATTCATCAGGGCTGACATCCGTCAAAAATCCGAGTCGCCCCCGGTTGACCCCGATCACAGGCGTGTCATGTTTTACCAATGTACGGGCAGCACTTAGCAAACTGCCGTCCCCGCCGATCACAATCGCCAAATCAACCATCGCACCAATCTGGTCGCGAGACTCCATCTCTCGCTTCTCAAACTGGGACAAGGTCGCCAGACGATCCTCGATCGTGACCTGTAGGCCTCGATCATCAAGCAGATTGAGCAGGCCGGACACAACCTCCTCCACACCGGGATGCTCCCGACGCCCGAGCAGGCCAACATGGGTAAAAGTCGCCGTCATAAAATAGGGATTGTGATCGGTCTGGTCATACGTTCACTCCCTTCTCCTATACTCTCAGTAAAGCGCGGCGCAGGTCGTGCGCCACCTCAAAGTCCGGCAATTGTAGCGCTGCCGTCCGGGCTGCGGCACTGGCATGTAACTGCCACAAAGCCTCATCGTGCATCAGCTGGTGCACCGTCATAGACATCTGCTCTGGGCCGGCCGTCACAAGCACGCCCTCACCCAGCTCGGCATGCGCGCGCCCTAACCCGTCCTGCGTCGTGATCACGGGCAACCCATGTGACATCGCATTGACCAGCTTTGTGTCGACATGCTGCTCGTAAATCAGAGGCTCAATCACAGCGCGACATCCCAAGTGGCGCAACTGCTCTCTGCCACCACTGTGAAGATAAACGTTATTGTTTGCAGCCGCTAGCTCTCGCAACGGCGATGGCGGCGCAGTCCCAACCAGGTGCAGCTCTGTATCGGCCAATGCTCGATGTGCTGGCGTCCACACCTCGCGCAGAAGCCATTCTAAACTGGCGAGATTTCGCTCATCACCGAGATAGCCAGCGTACCCCACCCGCTGATGCGTTTCTTGCCGTGTCATTGGTTCGCCCAGCGCGATTTCTGGTCGGAACTGGCCAAAGGAAGGATTGAGCTGACTGAGCGGCAGCCCCTCCGCCAACAACTCACCGGCGACAGCAGGCTTGGCAAAAACGGCCGTCACCGACTGTAGCGCCGCTTTTTCACATTGCTTCAGCGCTCTCTGTTCGCGCTGCCTGAGCCAATGCCACCAACTGCCAGCCTCTGTTTGTGATTCGCAGCGATGGGCAAGGTAATAAGTGGGGCAACTTTGTCCCGCTGGCAGATAGGCTGTCGCGAGCAGCGCGTCTAGCACAACAGCATCGAAAGTCATGGCTCGGCGCTGAATTGCTGCCTGCAGACGTGCATTGACAATATCGGTGCCAAGCCGCGCGACAGAGAGTCCGCGCAAACCGGTCGCTGCCGGTTGGTCTGCTGAGCTGGGCGGGAAGCCCCCCGCCGCTCGCACCGATGCAAAATGATCTCTAAGGCGCTGCAGCGCGTGATGATCGATAGGGCCGGCAATAGCCAGCGAGAGATCGACATCACGCGCCAACACCCCGACCACGATCCGGGTCTCACGACTGAGCCCCGCCGTCCCGGTGAGCCGGTCAACCGTCGTAAGGTACAGCACCTGCGGGCGGCGCGGCGCCGACATATCAGTTCAACCCGAGACCAACATTGTTGTTCTCCAGCACCCGCTCCGCACGATAGCTGGAACGAACGAATACGCCTGAGACCACCTCGAGGAACCCTCGCTCCAGACCCCACTCGCGATATTGATCAAACTCCTCAGGGGTCACAAAGCGCTCAACCGGGAGATGGTTTTGAGTCGGCTGCAGATACTGCCCCAGCGTCAATACATCAATATTGTGCTGACGCAAGTCGTCCATGCAGGTCTTGAGCTCGTCATCACGCTCACCCAGACCCAGCATAAGTGACGTTTTTGTCACCACATCAGGGCGATGGGCTTTACCCGCTGCCAGAACATCCAGCGTCTGCTGGTAACCCGCCCGGGGATCGCGCACCGGATGCGTCAGTCGCTCCACCGTCTCGACATTTTGCGCAAAGACTTCGATCCCGGAATCGAGCAGTGTCTCTACCGCCGCCCGATCTCCCAGGAAATCGGGTGTCAGCGCTTCGACAGCGGTCTCCGGATTGAGTGTTTTTGTGGCACGCACAACGTCGGCGTAATGACCAGCACCGCCATCAGGCAAGTCATCGCGATTCACCGAGGTCAGTACCACATACTTCAGCCCCATCAACTTGACCGCCTGCGCCGTGTTCTGCGGTTCGTGTGGATCCAGCCAGCCCTTGGGATTCCCGGTATTGACCGAACAGAAACGACACGCGCGCGTGCAGACGTCGCCCATTAACATGATGGTGGCGGTGCCTGCACTCCAGCACTCGCCGATATTGGGACACTTGGCCTCCTCACACACTGTAGCCAGCCCATGTTCGTGGACGATGGCGCGCACCGCATCGAACTTTGGGCTGCTCTGCACTCGCATTCGCAACCAATCCGGCTTGGCTAGCCTCTCGGTATCAGCTGACGACGCCTTGATGCCGTCTTTGATCACCGACATACCGCGCTCGTTGGTAAATTTATGACCGCTATCGATCTGAGTTGTCGGTATGCGCTTTTCGCTCATCACATTGCCTTTGACGTCTCAGGCGGCGGCAGCGCTGAGGCGCACGGAAACACCGTTAACCGCCGCATTGCCGGACAACTGATCAACGAACTGTTCATCGGTAATGTCATTACAACTGACACCTGCGTGACGACTGGCCACCTCGCCCCGGGTACCTGCCAGCCCATGACCGTAACCGTGCGGCAAGCTGACCACACCTGGCATCATTTCGTCCGAAGCCGCCAATTCCGCGTCGATAGCGCCCACTCGACTTTGAATGGTCACTAACATGCCTGACTTCCAACCCTCTTTGGCAACGTCATCGGGATGCATGAGCAACTGGCAGCGCGGCTTACCTTTCATCAACCGGTGATGGTTGTGCATCCAGGAATTGTTGTCGCGAACGTGGCGACGCCCAATCAGGCGGTAGTGGTCGCCAGCCACGTCGGAGTCCCGTGCGAAGCGCCCGATGTCCGCCAGCACCTCGGGTATCGCAAGCTGAATGCGTTGGTTCGGCGTTTGCAGACGCTCGGGGCATGAAGGTTCCAGTGGCCCAAGGTCAATGCCCGAGGGATGCGCTTTCAACTTCTCGATACTCAGTTGCCACTCGGTTTGTTCACCATAGGGCCCACCTCGTAAAGCAGCGTCCACCATCCGATCCGGCGGATAGCTGCGCATGGGCTCAAGATTCAGTCGCTCTGCCACGCGCTCGCCTAGAGCACTGAAGATCTCCCAGTCGTGCATTGCGCCATCGGGTTTGTCGAAGACTGCAGGGCTGTAGCGTGCCGTGTTGCGAATCGCCAGATTGTGAAAGGCAATGTCGTAATGGTCGTGCTCCAACGGTGAGGTCGGCGGAAGGATCACGTCGGCGTGTCGCGTTGTCTCATTGAGCGCGGGGTCCACAGAGATCATAAACTCCAATTCTTCCAGCGCCTTGTCGAGCGCCCGACCATTTGGCGTAGACAGAACTGGATTACCCGCACCGGTGAACATCAGGCGTATCTGGCCCTCTCCTTCGGTGCGGATTTCGTCCACCATGGTGGCCGCTGGGAGCTCGTAATTGAACTCCGGCAAACCTCGACCGCGCGAGACAAAGCGGCCAAAGCCACCCGGATTGGTGTTGACGACCTGATCCATCGCCGGGCGCGTGAACAAACTGCCACCGGGCTTATCAAGATGACCCGTTGCCACGTTAATCACCTGAATCGCCCACTGACACAGTGCGCCATAGGCCTGAGTGCTCACTCCCATCCTGCCGTAGCAAATGCCGGCCTCGGCCTTCGCCAATTCATGCGCAATGCGCTCGATATCCTGAGCAGCAATGCCGGTCAGCGGCGCTGCCCAGTCGGGGGTCAAGTCGCTGACCGCATCCCCCACCTCACCCAACCCGTCGGTAAAAGCGGCCAGTGGCCCTGGCGCCACAAGGTCGTCACGAAACAGCACATGAATCATGGCCAGTAGCAACGCCGCGTCGGCACCCGGCCGGATAAAGAGATGCTCACTCGCCAGTTCAGCGGTCTCGGTGCGGCGCGGGTCGACAACCACGAGCTTGCCGCCTCGAGATTTCAGATCCTTCAGTCTCTGACGCACATCGGGCACCGTCCAGATACTGCCGTTGGAAGCCAGCGGGTTGGCACCCAGCATCAAAAAATAATGGGTGCGATCGACATCAGGAATAGGGTGTAAGAGCATGTGCCCGAAACACCACAGTGACACTAAATGATGTGGCAACTGGTCAACGGACGTCGCTGAGAAACGATTTCGTGTGCGGATGTGCCGAAACAGGTTCCGCTGATGCGTCAGCATGCCGTAATTGTGGACGGAGGGATTGCCAAAGTAGGCACCGACGCCGTCAACACCATGCTTTTCGATAGCCGATGCCAGCGCATCAGCAGCCAAATCCAGCGCCTCCGACCACTCGATTTCCACGTGCTGGTAATCGCCCGGCGCCGTGCGAATGCGCTTCATCGGCTTGCGCAAACGATCCGGGTCCTCATGAATATCCTGAAGGGCGACCGCTTTGGGGCAGACGTGGCCCCGGCTCAGCGGGTCGTTCTTATCGCCGCGAATATCGGTGACCTTGTCGCCTTCCGTCTTGATCACTAGTCCGCACATGGCCTCGCACAGATGGCAGACCCGGTGATGGGTCCTGGGGCTCGTGTCGCTCATACACTACTCACTGTCGGATTACTTGGGACGGGGATCAGGGGCTGTCAGGGTACACCGCTCCCCTGCCCTCCATTTGCGACATCACCGCCTCTACCTGATTGGGTTCGCCAATGATCTGCGTCTGCTCCTCCGACTCGGCCAATAACAACTCCTCGTCCGTGCTGTCTGCCAGCGCATTGGAGAGACGCTTTGCAGCGCGAATGGCGTGAGGGTTTTTGCCTGCAATCTCCTCAGCCAGCGACAGGGCCCGGGCGAGGGGGTCGTCAGCGGTTTCAGTCGCAAAACCCATTTCGCAGGCGTCAGCACCATTGAATTCCGTATTTGTGTAGACCAGCTTCCGCAATACGTCGTCGCGCACGTTGCCTCGCCACAGCGGATAACCGGCCATATCTGGCACCAGGCCCCAACGCATTTCCATCACCGCGCAGCGCGTCTCCGGATGGATGATCCGGATGTCGGCGCCGGAAATAATATTCAGCCCACCTCCGATCGCAACGCCATGGGCTGCAGCGATCACTGGGACTGGGAGCGTTCGCCAGCCCCAGGCGATTTGCTGTGGCTGGTTGGCTAATCCATGCGTTCGGGGCATCAGATCCATAGGTTCGCTGTCGCTGCTAAAATTCGATAGATCAAGCCCGGCGCAGAACCCCCGGCCTTCCCCGGATACCACCACGGCGCGCAGATCAGGCATGGCACCCAGCTCATCAATCGCGCCGCAGATGGCCTCGAACATCGCCGGGTCCAGTGCGTTCATTTTATCGGCGCGCGTTAACGTCACATGGGCGATATGCGACGAAACAGTAATAGCAACTCGATCAGACATTCTTCACTCCGCATTGTGGAAATTGGAACGACGACGGGCTAGATGATCAGCCGTGCTCCACCCCTATACCAAAGCCATGCAGTATAACGGCTGCGACCCGTGGGCGCCCAGCGGCCAATGGTCAGTGAGCGCCGCTGCCTGCTTGCCGACGAGACGTATATCCGCACACACGGGGTATATCCGCCTAGCCCGCCCGACGCGACCTCACTTGCGCACAGAGCCGGATGTCAACACAATCCGAGGAAAGTGCAGTGCGCCCACCAAAATCCATAAAAAGGAAGAGCAACACTATGTCTGCCATCAGAACCCCGATTCTCGCCGCTCTCTTTGCCATCACTACGCTACTGTCACCGGTTGGTCACGCCGACAGCAATCGCGAGGAAATACTGGCGCTCTATCAGGGATGGATCCGCGCGGTAGAGGGTAGCGACATCGATGGCTACGTCGGCGGCCTGCATCCTGATGTGAGTCTGCGACCCCCGGGCGTGCTCGGTCTGGACGGGCGAGACAACTACCGTGAATTTCTGGGGCCAGTGTTTGAGACAGCGCGATACGAAATCACAATTGATACCCCACACAGCATCACCATGATGGGCGACGCGGCGGTTGTCGAGTACGACTACACGATTCGTCGCATCGTCGATGCCAGCGCAGAGGCTGATCTGCCTGAGGGTGCGCTGGAGGGAGAGTCGACCACTTCTCACTACATCGATGTCGTTGCCAAAGACGATACCGGAGCCTGGAAAATTCGGCTCCACAGTTGGTCCTTGACCCTCTGAAGTCGCACCACTGGATCTGCAGGACTCAACAATAATGTCAGCACCTATGTCAGCAACTATTGAAGGCACGAAAAAACGGGATGACTATGCCCTCATCACAGGCGCCTCGTCCGGATTGGGCGCGGAGTTTGCACGGCAACTGGCCGCGGCGGGGCACAACCTCATTTTGGTTGCTCGGCGGGAGGATCGGTTGAGCACCCTCGCAACAGAGCTGCGCGCCACGCACGCAATCGACTGCCAGCATATCGTTGCTGACCTGAATGACCCGGGTGCGGGCGCACGGATCAGTAGCACTTGTATGACGTCTGGCTGGCAAGTGAGTTGGTTAATCAACAATGCTGGGGTCGCCGGTCCAGATTTACTCAAAGATCGCGACTGGGCAGCGCAACAGACTTTTTTCCAACTCATGATGGTATCCGTAGCGGACCTGTGCCATCGCATGATTCCAGGCATGGTGGAGCGGGGTTATGGACGCGTCATCAATGTGGCGTCTGTCGCCGCGCGGGTGCCGCGCTCCGGGGGCTGCAATTACGGACCGGCAAAGGCCTATCTGGTGGCGCTATCAGAGGAGTTAAATCTGACAGTCGCAGCTCAGGGCGTCCACGTTTCAGCGCTGTGTCCCGGCTTCACCCATACCGACTTTCATGAAACAGCAGGCCTCATGGATATGAAAAACAACATGGCGAAGTGGCTTTGGTATAGCGCCGACGTTGTGGTGGCCGACGCCATCAGGGGCGTTGAGGCCGGAAAACCGGTGGTGGTCTCGGGGCGCCTCTACCGTTGGCTGGACCCCATTTTCCAGTCAGTCTGGACGCGACGCTTGCTGCGCATCAAGGCCAGACCCCAAGAAACCGCCTGAAATCCGGTCATCGTTTGCACTTAGCAATAAGTGACAGGTCGAATCCAGTGATTGCACTGGTCACGGCTCCTTGTTAGGTTTCGGTTGAGGTCAATTAAGGAGATCCCATGAAGCTCAAAGGTTTGGTAAGTACAGTAGGCGCGTTGATGCTGGTTTCACCCTTCGCATCGGCGGGTCAACCCGTTCAGATGTGGAAGTGCAACATTAACGGCGACGTAAACGAAGAAGCCGCAATCGCGCAAGCCAGCGCTTGGAAGAAAGCAGCAAGCGAGCTGCCCGGTGGTGAGGGCATGAATGTATGGTCTCTCTACCCGGTCGCTGTGGGCGCAGATGGTGACGGTACCGATGTCATGATGGTTGTGGGCTGGGGCTCTTTCAGCAACTATGGCCAATGGTGGGACGCTTACCCCTCCTCTGACGTCGCGCAAATGGAGCGCGAGACCATAACCTGTCACGGCAGCGCCTTGTGGGAAAGTGAAGAAGGCTAAGCCTAGGCTTCACTGATATCAGGGGCCGCCTCCGGGTGGCCCTTTTTCGTTGTGTCGGCCGAAATCCCTGCTGACCCTAGCGTTCGGTTTTAAACAGACGAGTAACAATCGATGTCCCAAGTCTGGAGTTGTAACGAGTGGGATCCGCTTGAAGAAGTCATTGTGGGCAACCCCCTTGGCGCCCGCTTTCCCTATGCGGACCCAAGTACCCGACTAGCCGAGTATCCGGATCGTGATCTCGCGGACATCCCTCAGGGTTTGTTTCCGGACCAGATTATTGAAGAAACCGAGGAAGATCTGCAGGGCTTTGTCGATGCGCTGGAAGCACGTGGCGTCACCGTGCGCAGGCCCGACACCTGGCCCCACGATCGCACCATCAGCACGGTCCAGTGGGAAACGCAGGGCTACTACAACTACTGCCCCCGGGATGTCTTGCTGGTAATCGGTGACACGATTATCGAGACGCCCAATGTGATTCGCGGACGTTCATTGGAGACCGGCTCCTATCGCCGTCTCCTCATGGAATATTATGACAGTGGCGCCAAGTGGTTTAGCGCCCCCAAGCCGCTGCTGGAAGATCGCCTGTTCGAGTTCGATCCGGCAGCGCCGACCCCACAAAACTTCGAGCCCGCTTTTGACGCGGCCAATATCCTGCGCTTTGGGCGCGACCTACTCTACCTGGTCAGTGCAACAGGCAACGAATTAGGTGGTCACTGGTTGCAGCGCATGCTGGGTGATCAGTTCCGCGTGCACTTCATGAAAGATGTGTATTTCGGTAGCCACATCGACTCGACGCTGGTGGCGCTGCGTCCGGGGCTGGTGCTCGCCAACCCTGAGCGCCTGTCGATGGATACCATCCCGGAGTTTCTGAAGGACTGGGAGATCATCTTCAGTCCGCGCATGGAAAATCAGGAGCGTCACAGTCCCGAGTATCTTCAGCAGGCCATTGGTAGTGAATGGATCGACATGAACCTGTTCAGTCTTGGGCCCGATAC
>JBELDB010000016.1:0-25581 GCA_042094525.1 Congregibacter sp.
ACAAGGCGCCCATGGCTTTTGTCGAGCTGGTGGATCGACCGGTGCCCGAGGTGGAAGAGGCAGACACCGTAGAGGAGTCTGGCGCAGACGAGTAAGCACGCCACTCTGAATCCTAGAAACCCCCATAAAGTGGTCTTTTTTGGGGTTTTTTGTTTTTTGGGACCGATTAGACGCTGATTTGAGCTGCGCTTCTTTTTGGTGCGGTTTCACACCCCTGTTAAGGCCAAAAAGCGCCCACTTTTTTGGTTGCTTATTCGGCATAGGCACGCTATTTTTCAAACAATTGGCTCTGTTTCATGGGGCCATAAATCAAAAAAATATTGAGGCCATCGCCATGAGAGTTACCTCCAACCGGTTGTGTACCGCCGTTGCTGCCGCAATGCTGGTATCCGCCCCACTTTCCCATGCTCAACTTGAAGAAGTGATCGTGACCGCGACCAAGGTCGAGTCGTCTATCCAGGACACGCCTATTGCGGTGTCAGCGTTCACTCAGGATCAGCTCGATTCCCAGTTGATCAACGACACCATGAACCTGCAGTTCTCGGTCCCCAACATGACCATGAGTAAGCAGAACTTCACCGCGAACGATATCCGTATCCGCGGCATTGGTTCTGGGGCGATTGGCCCAGCGGGTGATACCGGTGTGGGCATTCACATCAATGGCGTCTATCAAACCTCAAGCCGTATTTTTGAGGCCCAGTATTTTGATACCGAGCGTGTAGAAGTGCTGCGCGGCCCGCAGGGCACGCTGTACGGCCGAAACACGACCGGTGGTGTTGTCAATGTGATCACCGGCAAGGCCGACCCAAGCGAGTTCTCCGCCAAGATCGATGGCACGGTGGGTAACTACAGCTACCGGCAGGTGCGCGGCATGATCAATGCGCCGCTGGGTGAAAACTTCGCGGTGCGCGTGGCAGGCATGGGCCTGAATCGCGACGGGTTTATCGAGAACGTCTACGATGGCGAAGACGTGGATAACCGCGACATGTGGGCGGGCCGGCTGTCTTTGACCTGGACCCCGAGCGAAAACACCGAAATCAGCTTCATGTACAGCAAGTTTGAGGAGGACGACAACCGCGTTCGCTCCCAGAAGCAGGCCTGTGTGTACGACCCGACTGCGACACTGGGCTGCCTGCCTGGTGCTCCCCAGTACCAGAATACCAACTCGGCTGCGGGCATTACCGGTGCGTTGATGGCGAGCATCAGTGGCCTCAATGCGATTTCGCAGGGCTACCTGGGTCAGTTTGGTGCTGCCACGGGGCAAATGAACTACGCGGCACTGGGCTTGAATGCCATCTCGGGCTCTGCGTTCTTCCCCGCTGAAGATTACATCGGCGATACCAACCCGGACAGCGTGCGCCAAGTGAACATGGACACTAAGCCGTTGTATGAGACTTCGGAAGAGACCTTCCAGCTTCACTTCAGCCACGACTTCGGTGACCTGCAGCTGTACTACTCAGGTGGTTACGCTGAGACATCGGTGATGTCTGTTGAGGACTATGAGAAGGGCGTTGCTAACGCAGACTGGACGCCAGCCTTGAACAGCTTGGCGCAGTTGGGTTCTGTCCCGGCACTGCCCGCGGCAATGCTCCCCGATATTATCGCCGCGCTGGCGCCGACCTATGGTGCGGGTACTGCCCAAACCGTGGGCCTGCTGATCACAGATGCGGCAACAGGAATTCCGGGCGTCGGTCTTTGGGCCGGTAATCCGGCGTTGGCAGGACTTTCTAACGGTGTTCAGGTATTGAATCCTCCGGGCGACAACAGCTACTCAACCTGGTTCCGAAATGGTGGACTCGATGAGTCGTCCAACGACAACAAGCAGTGGACCCACGAAATCCGCTTGCAAAGCTCGTTTGATGGCCCATTGAACTTCCTCGTGGGCGGCTTCTACCTCGACTTTGATAATACGAACGCTTATATCGTTCGTTCAGCAGGCTTGGCGCTCCCTGGTCAGATCCTGCCGATCAATACCGCCGTCTTCCCAGCGCCTATCGGTGACCCGGATAACCCCCGATCAGAGACAGACCCCTACATGCAGGGCTATCACAACGATTCGCGAGTTTACAAGCTGGACGCCAAGGCAATCTTTGGTGAGGTGTACTGGGACGTCACGGATTCACTCCGCCTGACCTTTGGTGGCCGGTACACCGAAGAGAAGAAAGAGGGCCAGCAGCGAACCATTTACGTGACCTTCTCTGATCTGCCGCCGCTGGATCCAGACAACAACGCTTACTTCTATCCGGAGTTCGAGCAGGAAGAGTTCAGCTGGAAGGTCAACGCGACCTGGAGTATGTCCGACAACACGATGATGTACGCGACGGCGTCCAGCAGCTTTAAGTCTGGTGGCTTTAACCCCATCAGTGACGCTTCTCCGCTGCTGACCCCAGAGTTTGGTGGCAATCCTGACAACGCGTTCTTTGATCCCGAGTTTGTCGATGCCTACGAAATCGGCCTCAAGACCACTCTGCTTGGCGGTGCCATGCAGGTGAACGCTGCGGGCTTCTATTACGACTACGCGGACTTCCAGCAGTCGCAGATTGTTAACGTGACCTCGAAGAACGTGAATGCCGACGCCGAGATCACCGGTATCGAGCTGGATGTATTGTTCGCCATTACGCCGAACCTGATCGCATCCTTCTCGGGCGGCTGGCTCGACACCGAAATCGGTGAGTTCTGGAGTGTAGATACCGCTAACCCGAACGCGACGCCTCAGTCTGTCCTTGCGACCGATCCGGTTCGTGCAACGGACGGCGTTGTCAGCGTCAATGGGGTGAACTTCATCCCAGGCGCAGATGCTACTGGCAACCGCGACCGTTGTGAGACGCTTGCGCCGAACCCCTGCTACGGTTACATGCAGAACCAGAAGGGCAACCAGATCGCGGGCTCTCCTGAGCTCAACTACAACATCGGCCTGGCCTGGACGCTGCCCCTCGGTAGCATGGATCTTACGCTGTCTACCAACTACTACTGGCAGGACGAGTTCTACGCGTCTAACTTCAACAACATCTCCAACAAGGTTGATGATTGGTCCATGTGGAATGCCAGTGCGCGAGTATCTGGTGAGAGCTGGTACGCAGAAGCCTGGGTGAAGAACATTGAAGATAACGACAACGTGACCGGTCACTACCTCACGTCGTCTGTATCGGCTCTGTTCACCAACCAGTTCATTCTGGATCCGCAGACCTATGGTATTAGCGTGGGCTACCAGTTCTAAGCGCCAACCCGACCATAAAAAACCCGGCCTGAGTGCCGGGTTTTTTTTTGCCGTTTTTTTACGCCGCTTTGGCCTTCGGGCGCTTGCTCTTGCGGGGTTTGACGTTGAGCATCGGGGCGAGAAACGCACCGGTGTGCGACTGCGCGGAGGCCGCAACCTCCTCTGGCGTGCCCGCGGCGATGATCTGCCCGCCGCCCGAGCCGCCCTCAGGCCCGAGGTCTATTAGCCAGTCTGCTGTTTTAACCACATCGAGGTTGTGCTCGATGATCACCACGGTATTGCCGCCGTCTCGCAGACGATGCAATACCTCCAGCAGTTGCCGGATGTCCTCAAAATGTAGCCCAGTGGTGGGTTCATCAAGAATATAAAGCGTACTGCCGGTATCACGCTTGGAGAGCTCTCTGGAGAGCTTGACGCGCTGAGCCTCGCCGCCAGACAGTGTGGTGGCGGCTTGGCCGAGGCGAATGTACGAGAGCCCCACATCCATCAGCGTCTGTAATTTGCGGTGAATGGCCGGCACGGCCTCAAAGAAACCCAGCGCATCCTCAACGGTGAGGTTGAGCACCTCAGAGATATTCAGATCCTTGAACTTGATCTCCAAAGTTTCGCGGTTGTAGCGCTTGCCCTTGCACACGTCACAGGGCACATAGATATCTGGCAGAAAATGCATCTCGACCTTAGTCACGCCATCACCCTGGCAGGCTTCGCAGCGTCCACCGCGCACATTAAAGCTGAAGCGCCCGGGCTTGTAGCCTCGGGAGCGCGCCTCCTGTGTGCCCGCAAAGAGCTCCCGGATGGGCGTGAAGATCCCCGTGTACGTGGCGGGGTTTGATCGTGGCGTTCGGCCTATCGGGCTCTGGTCGATATCAATACACTTATCCAACTGCTCAAGCCCCTCAATGCAGTCATGAGGCGCTGGTTTCAGCGTTGTTGCGCCATTGAGCGCAGTGGCGGCAAGGGGATACAGCGTGCCGTTGATCAGCGTCGATTTACCGGATCCCGACACACCCGTGACGCAGGTCAGCAGGCCAATAGGCAGATCCAGTTGCACATCCTGCAAATTGTTTCCGCTGGCCCCTTGGATGGTAATGAGGCGTTTGGGGTCAACCGGTCTGCGAGCCTTTGGAATAGCGATGCACCGCTCTCCCGAGAGATAGGCACCTGTCAGTGACGCGGGGTGGCTCACGATATCCTGCAAAGAGCCGGATACCACCACCTCGCCGCCGTGAACACCGGCGCCTGGTCCGATATCGATAATGTGGTCGGCGTTGCGAATCGCATCCTCGTCGTGTTCCACGACCAACACCGTGTTGCCCAGATCACGAAGGTGGATCAGCGTTCTCAGGAGCCTTTCGTTATCGCGCTGGTGCAGCCCGATGGATGGCTCGTCGAGAATGTACATGACACCCACTAAGCCGGCACCGATCTGGCTGGCCAGCCGGATCCGCTGCGCCTCGCCACCCGAAAGGGTCTCAGCGCTTCGGTTCAGCGTTAAATAATTGAGGCCCACGTCCACCAGAAAGCGATAGCGTGCGCGCAGTTCCTTGAGAATTTTGTCCGCGATCTCCCCCTGACGCCCCTCTAGTTCCAGTGCATCAAAGTAAGCCTGAGCCTCTCCCACCGGCAGCGCGGTCACGCTAGGCAGAGTGCGCCCATCGACGAACACGCTGCGCGCATCTTCACACAGGCGGGTACCGTCGCAGGCCTTACAGGCAGCGGTCGAGACGTACTTGGCGAGTTCGTCGCGCACCGATGAAGACTCAGTCTCCCGGTAGCGGCGATCCATGTTGGGGATGACGCCCTCAAATACGTGACGGCGTTTGAAGACGGTGCCGCGATCATTCACATAGGAGAATTCGATCTCTTCTCCGTCGCTCCCGTAAAGGATGATGTCGCGGTGCTTTTGCGAGAGCTTGTCGAAGGGCTTGTCCATGTCGAAGCCGTAGTGCTTGGACAACGACCGGAGCAGATGGAAGTAGTAGACGTTGCGGCGATCCCAGCCCCGAATCGCGCCCTCGGCCAGGCTGGCTTCAGGGTGCAGGACCACGCGGCTCTCGTCAAAAAACTGGGTCACGCCCAGCCCATCGCAGCTGCTGCAGGCGCCGGCCGGGTTATTGAATGAGAACAGACGCGGCTCGAGCTCATCGATAGAGTGGCCACAGCTGGGACAGGCATAGCGCGCTGAGAACAGTGTCTCCGGACCGTCGCCCTCCATGGGAGCAATGGCTGCCACGCCATCGGTCAGTTCCAATGCCGTTTCAAAAGATTCCGCTAGCCGCAGCTTGAGGTCATCGCGGACTTTGAAACGGTCCACCACTACATCGATACGGTGCTTTTTCTTCTTGTCGAGTGTAGGGACGTCATCGAGGTCCACCACAATGCCGTCGACCCGTACGCGGATAAAACCGGCAGCCCGCATCTGCTCAAACACGTGCAGGTGCTCGCCTTTGCGATCGCGCACTACCGGGGCGAGCAGCATGAGTTTGCTGCCTTCGGGAAGTGCCAGCACGGCGTCCACCATTTGTGTCACCGTCTGAGCTTTGAGCGTGACCCCGTGGGTTGGGCAGCGGGGGTCACCCACGCGGGCAAACAACAGACGCAGGTAGTCATAAATCTCGGTGATGGTGCCGACGGTGGAGCGAGGATTGTGCGAGGTCGATTTTTGCTCGATCGATATGGCGGGTGACAAGCCCTCAATGTGGTCTATGTCCGGCTTTTCCATCATCGATAGGAACTGCCGGGCATAAGTTGAGAGCGACTCAACGTAGCGCCGCTGCCCTTCGGCGTAGAGCGTATCGAATGCCAGCGACGACTTACCCGACCCGGAAAGGCCGGTAATCACCACCAGTTTGTCCCGGGGGATATCGAGGTCGACATTCTTAAGGTTATGGGTACGCGCGCCGCGAACCTCGATGGTATCCATGTCTCTGACCCGCTAAAAAATGCCAATCCAACAGTATACGAGGATCCGGGCATGACGGACGCACCGCGTCCGCTTTTTGACCGCGTGATACACTGCGGTACCGCTCGGGCGACGGATGCCGTGTTAGCTAAAGAACCCTTTTCTGCTCTGGAGCGCCGCGCCGTGCTGGGTTTGGCCAGTCTGTATTGCCTGCGCATGTTGGGCCTCTTCATGGTCCTGCCTCTGTTTGCCGTCTACGCTCAGGAGCTTTCGGGATCCAATGTTGCGAGCATTGGTCTTGCGCTGGGGGCTTACGGCTTAACGCAGGCGGCACTGCAAGTGCCTCTGGGCTGGTTGTCGGATCAGGTGGGCCGCAAGCCGGTCATTATTGGGGGTTTGTGTCTCTTAGTGCTTGGCAGTGTGGTCGCGGCGTCGGCTGATACGCTGACAGGTCTGGCACTTGGTCGCCTGCTGCAAGGCTCAGGTGCCATTGCGTCGGCCACCATGGCGCTGGCGGCGGACTACACCCGCGTCGAGCAACGCACCAAAGCCTCTGCCGTTATCGGCGCCAGCATTGGCGTTTCGTTTGCGCTGGCGCTGGTCTTGGGCCCCATTCTGGCTGCCTGGGGCGGGTTGCCGCGGGTGTTCGAGGTCACCGCCGTGATGGGGGGGTTGGGCCTCATGGTAGTGCTCTTCTGGTTGCCTGCCACCCCACAGGTGAGTGAGGCGGGGAGAGCCCACATTGCTGATCGGGAGCGGCTTGGCGAGGCCCTGTGGGGCCGAGGGCTCGGTATCCTCTACGCCAGCATCTTCTGTTTACACCTATTGTTGATGGCAGCCTTTACTGCCATTCCCTCTGTCATGACTGAACAGGTGGGTTTGGCGCCCGAGCAACACGCGTGGATGTATCTGGCCACACTTTGTGCGGCCATTCCTGGCATCGCGATTCTCGTTAGGTGGCGTCGCGAGCTGGAGGATCCCCGGCCGCTTTTGGCGCTGACGGTGCTACTGACCGTGGTCGGACTCATGGTGGCGGTGTGGGCAGTGTCGCTGACAGCGCTGGGCCTCGGATTAGTGCTGTTCTTTGCGGGCTTTACCGCGCTCGAAACGATCCTGCCCGCATTGGTCTCGATTTTCGCGCCGGTCTCGCTGCGTGGCACGGCGATGGGTATCTTCTCTAGCGCCCAGTTTTTAGGGGTCTTTACGGGGGGCGTGTTGGGGGGCGGTGCGTTGCAACTGGGCGGTGCTGCGGGGCTGGTCGCGGTCCTCGCCGGGCTTACTCTATTCTGGTTAATCGGTCTCTGGCGTTATGGGCGCGCCCCCGCGGTGGCAGTTTAAGCACGCAATTGTTGGAGAATGATGTACCCCCGGACGGACAGCGTTGCTATAGTCCTTCCGTCAATCACATAGACCCGTGAGCTGGGCTTGCGAGCGCTCCGGGTGCAGGAAGGGAGAACCCTATGGCCTCGCGCGGCATTAATAAAGTCATATTGGTCGGCAATCTGGGCAACGATCCGGAGCATCGTGTACTGCCCTCCGGCGGTGGCGTGACCAACATCAGTCTCGCTACTTCGGAAAGCTGGCGCGATAAAAATACCGGCGATCAGCAGGAGCGGACCGAGTGGCACCGGATTGTGTTTTTCAATCGCCTGTCCGAGATCGCAGCAGAATACCTGCGTAAAGGCTCCAAAGTGTACGTCGAGGGATCCTTGAGAACGCGAAAATGGCAGGATCAGTCCGGACAGGATCGTTACACGACTGAGATCGTCGCACAGGAAATGCAAATGCTCGACAGTCGCGGTGCAGCGGGCGATGGCGGGGGCTATCAAAGTGCGCCGGCAGCGAGCAGTGCCCCGGCTGCGGCAGCCGCAGATCCCGCGCCGATAGACTTCCCGGAAGACGATATCCCCTTTTAGATCGATCGGTTTGTAGTTGGCGCCAAGGGCGTCCTGATTTCCTATGCGCATACTGGTTCTGGGCCTTGATTCGCCCCTTGGCTACGCCCTCCGGTCGTTTGCCTCGCCACTCATGCGTCATGAAATTGTCGGCGTCGATATGGACGCCACTCGCTGGCGTCGCGAAAGGCAGGTTAAAAAGCTCATCCGACGCGAACCGATAGACCTGATACTGGATGCCCGGCTGGTGACCCAGATAGACGGTGTTGATCCGGTGGGGCAGCCCGATGTGGAGCGCACGCAATGGCTCGCCGAATTCGCTGCGCGGGACCGTGTCAGCTACCTCTATTTGTCCAGCGCCCGGGTGTTCTCGGGAAATATGACCCGGCCCTATCGCGAGAGTGACCAGCCTGACGCGACCGACCCAGTGGGTAAGACCCTGATTGAGGTCGAGGAACTGCTTGAGGCCGCGCTGGATGATCTCTTTGTCCTGCGACTGGGGTTGATGTTCGGTGGTCGCCGGCCCAATCCACTGGCGAGGGCGTTGGATGCCCTGGCTCGTGGCGATCGCATCAAGGTGAGCGAGCAGGCCAGGGGAAGCCCGGTGCATGTTGCGGAGGTCGCGCGGGTCATGCACGGCATTATCGATCAGATGGGTGCCGGCGCCCCCCGGTCGGGCCTTTATCACTACAGCGGTATTGGGGAGGTCAATCTGTACTCATTTATGGAGACGGTGCTGGCTAATGCCTCCCAGTATCAGCCGTTTACCGGGGCGCGAGAGCTGATGGAGTTGGCCGAACCCACCGGCGATGCGCCCACTAGCTTGAGCCTTGATTGCGCAGAGCTCCGACATCAGTTCGGCATACAGCAGCTGAGCTGGCGAGAATTTGTTCCTCGTGCTGTTCAACGCTACATTGAGCTTTACGTGGATGTTTAAGAGGTGGTCGCTGTGAGTACGGCACTAAACGTGGCGGTTCTGACCGTTAGCGATACTCGGACACGAGAATCCGATACATCGGGTGCGTTTTTGGAGGAGGCGTTGGTCGCCGCGGGCCACGTTATCGCTGATCGTCAGATTGTGATCGACGATGTCTATCAGCTTCGCGCCGTCGTTTCACAATGGGTCGCTGACCCCAACGTTGAGGTCATTTTGACGACAGGCGGCACCGGATTTTCAGGCAGGGATTCCACCCCCGAGGCACTGTCACCGTTATTCGCCAAAACCATTGATGGCTTTGGCGAGGTGTTTCGCGCTCTGAGCCTTGCGGAAATTGGCTCGTCGACCGTGCAGTCTCGAGCGCTAGCGGGCATGGCCAATGGCACGGTGATCTTCTGCATGCCCGGTTCAACCGGCGCCTGCCGCACGGCATGGGAAGGGATCTTGAAAGATCAACTCGATAGTGAGCACCGGCCGTGTAACTTTGTTGGAGTCTTGCGGGGTCACTGACCTATGGCACTGACACCGCTGCCAGAAGCGCTCGAGCGCATCCTTGCCACAGCAGTGGCGGACCCGGAGCGGGAGCAGGTCAGCCTCGCGGCCGCTATGGATCGCTATTGTGCCGAGGCTGTGCGTGCCGACATAGCCGTCCCCCCAGCCGATAACAGCGCCATGGACGGTTATGCCGTCGCCAGCGGTGATGTGCCCGGCTCACTGTTCGTGAGCCAGCGCGCACCAGCAGGGAGTGTGCCTGTCCCCCTTGCAGCGGGAACGGCCGCCCGAATCTTTACGGGCGCCGAAATCCCCGCGGGCGCCGACGCGGTGATCCTGCAGGAGGATGCAACAGTCGAATCAGACCGGGTGTCTCTGCCCGCAGCCCGATCCGGCCAGCATATTCGACGACGGGGAGACGATATCCAGCCGGGGGATCAGCTTGTGGCTAGGGGGCAGCGGTTACGGCCTCAGGATATTGGCCTGCTGGCCTCAGTGGGTATCGATACCGTCTGGGTCTTTGCACCTCTCAGCGTCGCGGTACTGACCACTGGCGATGAATTACGCGAGCCGGGTAGCGGAGAGTTAGGCCCGGGGCAAATTTTCAACAGTAACCGCCTCAGTTTGGCTGCCCAGATTCGATCTTTGGGGATGAACGTGGTGGATATGGGCAATCTCCCAGATGACCCGGGGAAAATTGGTGAGGCGCTTGAGCGCGCGGCCAAGGCCGCAGACTGCATCGTGACGGCGGGCGGCGTCTCGGTTGGTGAAGAAGATCATGTCAGGGGTCAAATTGAGGAAAGGGGCGTGCTCGATGTGTGGAAGCTGGCTATCAAGCCAGGGAAGCCTCTCGCTTTTGGACAGGTGTGTGGCACGCCGATCTTTGGCTTGCCCGGTAACCCCGTCTCCGCTTTTGTCACCTTCGCGTTGGTGGCCAAACCATGGTTGATCAAGCGTCAGGGAGGCAGCGCGGCGCCGAGTCCTCGTTTCCCCGTCAAAGCGGGCTTCAGCCTGCCGCGACCCGGTACCCGGGAGGAATTCCTTCGCGTGAAGCTGTCGGGATCTGGGGAAGCGATGCGGGCAAATCTCACAGGGAGCCAGAGCTCGGCTGTGCTGACGAGTCTGAGTGAGGCCGACGCGGTGGCCATGATAGTGCCCGGTAAAACGGTAGCGGAGGGCGATTGGCTGGAGGTGATCCCTCTATCGGCGCTCTGAACACCCAAGCTCAAAGCTCAGCCTAGAGGTGCTTTAGGGTGTGTAGCGCCTGAAGATCAATGTGGCATTGGTGCCGCCAAAGCCAAAGCTGTTGGACATCACCTGATTGAGCCCCGCATGGTCGATCCGCTCCATCGCGATAGGCAAACCCTCAGCACCTTCATCGAGCGTTTCTATGTTGGCCGACGCCGCAACAAAGTCGCCTTCCATCATGAGTAACGAGTAGATGGCTTCCTGCACGCCCGCAGCGCCAAGTGAATGCCCAGAAAGCGACTTGGTAGAGCCGATAACCGGCGCCTCACTGCCAAACACAGTTCGCAAGGCGTTCAGCTCCTGGATGTCACCAGCGGGGGTGCTGGTGCCGTGGGCGTTGATGTAGTCGATCTTGCCAGCGAGACCGCTCATGGCCTGTTGCATGCAGCGAACTGCGCCTTCACCAGAGGGCGCGACCATGTCGTAGCCATCAGATGTGGCGCCGTAACCAACCAGTTCCGCCAGAATATTGGCGCCCCTGGCTTCGGCGTGGCTGAGTGATTCCACCACCAGCATGCCACCGCCTCCGGCGATTACAAACCCGTCACGGTTGGCGTCGTAGGCTCGGGAGGCGCGCTCGGGGGTCTCGTTGTACTGGCTTGATAATGCCCCCATGGCGTCAAACAGCGCGCTCATGGTCCAGTGCAATTCTTCCCCGCCACCCGCAAAGACGACGTCCTGCTTACCCAATTGGATCAGCTCCATGGCGTGACCGATACAGTGTGCACTGGTGGAGCAAGCCGAGGACATGGAGTAGTTGACGCCTTTAATCTCGAAAGGCGTGGCCAGACAAGCCGAGACAGTGCTACCCATCGTTTGTGTCACCCGGTAAGGCCCGACACGGCGGATTCCTCGGTCTCTGAGAATATCGGCCGCCTCGACTTGATTGGCAGAGGAGGCGCCCCCAGAGCCCGCGACAATTCCGGTTCGAGGGCTGGATACCTGCGCCGGGGTCAGGCCTGCGTGGGCAATGGCCTGCTGCAGACTCAGATAGGCGTAGCCCGCGGCGTCTCCCATAAATCGCCATTGCTTGCGATCGATATGCTCTGCCAGATCAATTTTCGGCGTGCCCGCGATGTGGGACCGCATGCCGGCATCGACGTGATCCTGCCGCACCGAGATGCCCGACTGCCCAGTGAGCAGCGCATCCCTCACCTCGCCGGCGTCATTGCCGAGGCAAGAGATAATGCCCATGCCTGTAATGACAACGCGCTCGGTCATTACATGGACTCCGTATTTTGGAACAGGCCCACGCGGAGGTCCGAGGCGGTATAAATCGTCTCGCCATCCACTGACACAGACCCGTCAGCGATACCCATCACCAGTTTTCGCTCAATCACGCGTTTCATATGGATGTGGTATCGGACCTGTTTGTGACTGGGCAGGATCTGTCCGGTGAATTTCACTTCCCCACAACCCAGCGCGCGCCCGCGTCCCGGGTTGCCTCGCCAGCCCAGGAAAAACCCGACTAGCTGCCACATGGCATCGAGGCCCAGGCATCCCGGCATGACCGGATCACCTGGGAAATGGCAGGCAAAAAACCAGAGGTCCGGGTGGATATCGAGTTCAGCGATCAGTTCCCCCTTGTCCGCCGCGCCACCCTCAGAGCTGATATGACTGATGCGATCTACCATCAGCATGTTTTCGACCGGCAACTGGGCGTTCCCGGGGCCAAACAGCTCCCCCAGACCGCAGGCCACCAGCTCGCCTTTGTCGTACTGAGACTGCGGTGAAAAAGGGGCGCGCTCGTTCATGCGGGGAGGGTTCCAGTCAGGAGGGGTGATATCTCGTGCGCGACACGCATATTGCCACGGCAGATGCTGATGCGAGGGCTAATTGTAGAGGAACCCCCGCACACGATCCAGCGAACCCGCGCTTCCCCCGGCGCCCCTGAGCCCGCGCCACTTCGGAGGCCGCTGTTAGAGGTTGTCGTCAAAGCCGCTGATACCCTCTGGAAATCCTGCCGGGTGACGGATTACGGCACTTGCAGTAGCATCCTCCACCTCACTATCTCCGTGTGGCTATGTATCTATGTTGATTCCCGTTTTACTGTCAGGTGGCGTCGGGAGTCGGCTCTGGCCGGTGTCTCGTGCCGCCAGACCGAAGCAGTTCTTGCCCCTGGGCGGCGAGGGGTCAATGCTGCAGGAGACCCAACGGCGATTGCGGGGCCTTGAATGCGCCGCCGCTATCGTGGTGTGCAATGCAGACCACCGCTTCATGGTCGCTGAGCAGCTGCGTGATGAGACCGATGAGGCGCCGACGATCATTCTCGAGCCCGCCGGGCGTAACACCGCACCGGCGATTGCGCTCGCCGCGCTGAAAGCGCGAGAACTGGATCCGCAGGCGCTGCTGCTGGTTCTGCCCGCGGATCATCATGTCCGGGACCCGGCCGCGTTTCGTGCAACGGTAGCGCTGGCGCTGGCGCCCGCTCGAGACGGCAAGCTGATGACCTTTGGTGTGGTGCCGACGCGACCTGAGACGGGTTACGGGTACGTGCGCTGTGGCGACAGCGTGTCAGAGGGCCTCTATGACTTGGCAGAGTTCGTGGAGAAGCCCGACACCGCCACGGCGGAACGTTATCTGGCTGACGGCACGTACTTTTGGAACAGCGGCCTGTTCCTTGTTAGAGCTGACCGCTATCTGGCTGAGCTGGGCATCCATCAGCCAGCCATGCTCGCCGCCTGCGAGCTGGCGATGGCTGATGCCGAGAGCGATCTCGATTTTATCCGGCCCAACGCGGACGCATTTCTGGCAAGCCCTGCCGACAGCATCGACTATGCGGTGATGGAACATACCGACGCCGGGGGTGTGGCCACACTTGACTGTGGCTGGAGTGATGTCGGTGCTTGGTCAGCGCTCTGGGAGGTTGGACAAGCCGACTCTGACGGGAACGTCGCCGAGGGTGATGTGCTGCTGCAGAGTGCCCGCAACAACTATATTCGCAGCGAGAGCCGATTGGTGACCGCAATTGGTGTCGAGAACCTGGTACTGGTCGAAACAGCCGACGCAGTGATGGTCGGCGCCCGGGATCGCATGCAGGACATCAAACAGGTGGTTGAGGCGCTGACTGCCGCTGACCGACCCGAAGCGTCGGTGCACCAAAAAGTGTTTCGCCCCTGGGGCAGCTATGAGTCCCTGGTGGTCGGTGAACAGTTTCAGGTGAAGCGGCTGACGGTCACGCCAGGCCAAACCCTGTCCCTTCAGTTACATCATCACCGAGCCGAACATTGGGTCGTGGTATCGGGGCAAGCCGAAGTCACGCGAGGCGATGAAGTGCTGACACTTGACCCGGATGAGTCCACGTATATCCCTATTGGTATGAAGCATCGGCTTGCCAACCGCGGAGTGGATCCACTGGAGGTGATCGAAGTACAGTCGGGCTCGTATCTAGGGGAGGACGATATTGTCCGATTTGATGACGTTTACGGTAGAGAGGAGAGCCCGAAATGATTGGTAAATGCCTGTTTCCCGTAGCGGGGTACGGCACACGCTTTCTGCCTGCAACCAAGAGCATGCCCAAGGAGATGCTCCCGATCGTCAATAAGCCGCTGGTCCAATACGGGGTTGAGGAAGCGATCGAGGCCGGGATGACTAACTGTGCGCTGGTGACGGGCCGCGGCAAGCGCGCCATCGCAGACCACTTTGATATCAGCTACGAGCTAGAACACCAGATTGCCGGGTCAACCAAGGAAACCTACCTTCAGGGTATCCGTGACGTCATTGACCAGGGTGTTTTTACCATGGTGAGGCAGCGAGAAATGCTCGGCCTCGGCCATGCAATTCTGACCGGAGAACCGTTAATCGGTGACCAGCCTTTTGGCGTGGTGCTGTCCGATGATTTGTGTCTCAACCAAGAAGGCCCTGGCGTGCTCGCGCAAATGGCATCGCTGTACAACGAGTATCAGTGCTCCATTATCGCCGTGCAGGAAGTGCCCATGGCGGAGATTGAGAACTACGGCGTGGTCGCAGGCACGCCGGAGCGTGATGGACTCACCCGTGTCAGTGACATGGTTGAGAAACCCTCGAGAGACGAGGCACCGTCGAATTTAGCGGTGATCGGGCGTTACATTCTGACGCCGGATATTTTTGACATTATCCGCAGCACGCCTCCGGGGAAAAATGGCGAGGTGCAGTTGACCGACGCGTTGCAGGTTCAGGCCCGTGAGGGCCGTGTTCTGGCCTATCAATTTGAAGGGCTTCGGTTTGATTGCGGCAGCGTGCCCGGCTTTGTTGAAGCAACCCAGCATGTCTATGAGCACTATTACGGTCAGGATTGATGTCAGATTCTTTTGAGTGTTTTAAGGCCTACGACGTTCGGGGCCGGATCCCGGATCAACTCAACGAGGACATCGCCAAAAGAATTGGCCGGGCCTATGCAGAGGTCATTCGGCCCGGCTCTGTGGTGGTAGGGCATGACATTCGTCTCACCAGTGAAGCGATCAAAGCGTCTCTGATTGAGGGTTTGCGGGAGCAGGGTGTCTCGGTTCAGGACATCGGTCTGTGCGGCACAGAAGAAATCTATTTCGCTACTGCTCACCTCGGTGTGGGCGGTGGCATTGTTGTGACGGCTAGCCACAACCCGAAAGACTACAACGGCATGAAATTTGTTCGCGAGGCCTCCAAGCCCATTTCGGGAGATTCCGGGTTGGCCGATATCCGGGCGCTGGCCGAGGCGAACCGGTTTGTGGCGGCGGAGGTGCGTGGTGACCTGTCGGTGGTGAGTACGCAGGCCGCCTACGTCGAGCACCTCCTATCCTACGTTGATGCGGCCTCACTCAAGCCGCTGAAAATTGTCTGCACGGCGGGGAACGGCGGGGCGGGGCGGGTGGTGGATGCATTGGAGCCTCATCTCCCGTTCGATTTGATCAAGGTGCACCATGAGCCGGACGGCCACTTCCCCAATGGGGTCCCTAATCCGTTGCTGGTTGAGAACCGCGCCGTCACCGCCGATCGGGTGGTGGCAGAGCAGGCGGATCTGGGGATTGCCTGGGATGGCGACTTTGACCGCTGCTTCTTTTTTGATAGTGCGGGTCACTTTATTGAGGGCTATTACATTGTGGGCCTGTTGGCGGAGGCGTTTCTTGCGCGGCTCGGGCCCCAGCGGATCGTGCATGACCCTCGGCTGACTTGGAACACTCAAGATATCGCGCGCACGGCAGGCGGCGAGCCGGTGCTCAGTAAGACCGGCCACGCCTTTATCAAGGAGAAGATGCGTGAGGTGGACGCGGTGTATGGCGGTGAGATGTCTGCGCATCACTACTTCAAGGATTTTGCTTACTGCGACAGTGGCATGATCCCCTGGTTACTGGTGGCCGCGCTCATGTCGCGCACCGGGGCTTCGCTGGGTGAGTTGGTTGCGGCGCGAGAAGCGGCGTTTCCCTGCTCAGGAGAAATCAATCGCAAAGTTGAGGATCCGGCCGCATTGCTCGCCATGGTGGAGGCCCGTTACTCGAAGCGGGCTTTGACTGTGGAAAAACTCGACGGTTTGGGTATGGAATTCGACAGCTGGCGTTTTAACTTGAGGATGTCCAACACCGAGCCGGTGGTGCGACTGAATGTTGAGTCACGCGGCGATGCTGTCCTCATGGCAGATAAGACAGCGGAATTGCTGGCGCTGATTGACGCCTGAGGTGAGGGTCAGTCGGTGTTCGCTTCCCGCCAGGCGCTGGCGGCGGCAATAGTGGCCGCATCCAGCCCAGCCTCGCTCTTGCCAGACGCCAGTAACCCCTGCATCTGGCCAGCAATTTCCTTCCCCAGCTCGACGCCCCACTGGTCGAATGGATTGATCCCCAGCAGCACCGCCAAAAAATAAGTTTTGTGTTCGTAGGCAGCGATCAGCGCGCCAAGATACTCGGGATTGACCTCGCTCATCAGTAGAAGTGAGTGGCTGTGGTTACCGGGCAATTCAAATTGTCGGCTACTTGGACCGTCAAATCCGCGCTGGCTCCCTAGCGCACGAGCGTCCTCGGCTGATCGACCGACCATCAGTGCGCGGCTTTGTGCTAACGCATGGGCGGCCAGCGCGCGACGCGCTGCAAGATCCCCCTCCCCAGAACGCAACGGGATAATGATATCGGCACTGAAGGATCGGGTGCCCTGATGGAGCAGCTGGTAGTAGGAGTGCTGGCCGATGGTGCCCGCAGAGCCCCAGAGGACGGGTGCTGACTCATGTTCGATCGGTTGGCCCTCGGGAGAGACGCGCTTGCCATTGCTCTCCATGGTGAGCTGTTGCAGAAAGTCGGGAAGGTGAGCGAGTTTTTGAGCATACGGCAGCACGACATGGGTATTGGCGCCCAGATAGTGGGTTTGCCATATCTCGAGCAGCGCCATGGCCATTGGCAGGTTGGCTTTTGGGGGCACCGTTGCCGTGTGCTCGTCGAGTCGGCACGCGCCGTCGAGAAACCGCTGAAACGCTGCCCAGCCGAGCCCCAGTGCGATACTGATGCCAATGGCTGACCACACCGAGTAGCGTCCGCCGACCCAGTCCCACAGCGGGAAGCACCGCTCGGGGGGGATGTGCCATTCACCTGCCTGCGAGACTTGCGTGGTCACGGCAATCAGATGCCGTCCCAGCGCCTCTTCCGGCGCCGCGACAGAGCGTAGCCATTCGCTGGCGCGCTTCGCGTTGCAAAGCGTTTCCTCGGTGCTAAAGGATTTGGAGCAAATCACAACCAGCGTGGTCTCAGGATCCAGTGGCGCCAGTGTGCGATCCAGATCTTCTGGGTCGATGTTGGCTACAAAATGAGCTCGCACCGGTGCGTCAATGTCCTTGAGAGCATCGTAGACCAGCCGCGGACCCAGATCCGATCCACCGATACCGAGGTTGATGACATCGGTGAACCGCTTTCCCGTGCAACCGGTCGACTGTCCGCTGTGAATCGCTTCGACTAAGTCTTTCATGCGAGCCAGCGTGGCCTCCACATCCTGCGATTTCTCGAGGTGCTGGCTGCTGGCGGTGCCCCGGAGCAGGGTGTGGAGGGCCGGACGCTGCTCCGAACTGTTGATCAGCTCTCCGCCGATCAGTGCGGAGAAAGCCTGAGGGAGTGCTGTGCTGTCCGCCAGTTCGAGCAGACGCTGCCAGGCGCTGTCATCCAGAAGATGCTTCGAGAAGTCGAGCGTCAGTCCTGCGGCGCTGCAACGATACTGTTTGGCGCGGTCAGAGTTGCTGTCGAAAAGGGCCTCTACGCGTTGAGTGCTTAAAGACGAGGCGGCATGCAGCAGCGCTTCATGTAACGCCGGGGTGGGGGCCGCCATTAGCCCTGTCGATCCACCGCTCGGTTCGCCATCATGCTCAAGGCCGCGGTCGCCTCATTGTGTTCGAGCACGTCCAGCGCAGAGATGGCGATATTTTGATGGTGAAGGGCGGCCTCGCGCGTTGCCTCGATGCCACCCGTTCGCTGCACAATCGCCATAATGTCGGCGAAAGCGCTGCCATCCTTATTGCGCAAGGTGTCCGCGACAAAGCGCCGGTCCTCCTCGGCACCGACTTTCATCGCGTGTAGCAGAGGTAAAGTGATCTTGCCTTCGTTGAGGTCGTCACCGATGTTTTTACCGGTCTCTTCAGGGTTGCCCGCGTAGTCGAGCAGGTCATCGGCTAACTGGAAAGCGATGCCGAGGTGCATCCCGAAATCGTGTAATGCAGTGGCTCTGTCAGCACTGGCGGTGTGCAGAAGCGCTGCACCGTGACACGCAGCCGCGAACAGCGCGGCGGTCTTTCTGCGGATGATTTCCTCATATTGCTCGGCCTGCGTGTCGGGATCGCCCGCATGAACAAGCTGCAAGACCTCCCCCGCGGCGATGGTATTGGTGGTCTCCGCCATGTGAGCCAGTAGGGGCATATTGGCGAGTCCCACCATGAGCTGAAACGCGCGCGTGTAGATGAAATCACCCACCAATACACTGGGCGCGTTGCCGAATTCGGCATTGGCCGTCGGTATGCCGCGTCTCAGGGTCGACAGGTCCACCACGTCGTCGTGTAACAGTGTGGCGGTATGAATGAATTCGACCACCGCGGCAAAACGAATATGAGCATCCTCAATGCCGCCCAGCGCCTTGGCTGACAACAGGACTAACAACGGACGCATTCGCTTGCCGCCCGCTTTAATAATGTAGTGGCCAATGTTTTCGACCATCTCAACATCGGACTGCAAGAGTTCCACGATGACATCGTCAACTCTCGCAAACTCGGCGGCGACGCTGTCCTTGATTGCTACATTCACACAAAACCCCCTGTTGCCCGGCAAGTATAGGCCGGTGGGGCTATGCCCGCCATGCTCTGTCGTTACTCTTGAGGGCTGGAGTGCGGGCGGGAGGCAGGCCGCATGGAGGAGGGTCGCGCAAACATTCCCAAACCGCCCGTTTTGCGGCCCAAAGCGCGTAACTGGCCCAATTCTCACACTTGCGCTGAACCCTATGAACGCGTATCGTTCGCGCCCTTGGTTCGGCCCACTGGTCGAATTTCGGTGCCTGGACTCTGCCCCGCGCTGGCGCGGTTCCACTTGCGAGCAGGCTAACTGAGAGGACGAAACAATGTACGCAGTGATCAAAAGCGGTGGCAAGCAGCACCGTGTGGAAGAAGGCGAGCAGCTCAAGCTGGAGAAGATTGAGGCGGCTACGGGTGAAACCATCGAGTTCGACGAAGTGCTCATGGTGGGGTCCGGCGGTGACGTCAAGATCGGAGCGCCTCTGGTCGACGGCGGCAAGGTGACGGCAGAAGTCGTTGCACACGGTCGTCACGAGAAGATTCGCATCGTCAAGTTCAACCGGCGTAAGCATCACCGTAAAGAGACTGGACATCGGCAGTGGTACACCGAGGTCAAGATCACGGCGATCAGCGGCTGACAGGAGACCCTAGATATGGCACACAAAAAAGCAGGCGGTAGTACACGCAACGGTCGAGATTCCGAAAGCAAACGACTCGGCGTCAAAGCTTATGGTGGTCAGGCGGTTTCAGCTGGCAGCATCATTGTGCGACAGCGGGGCACCCGCTTCCACGCCGCTGAGAATGTCCGGGTAGGTAAGGATCACACGCTCTACGCCACGGCTGATGGCAAGGTAGAGTTTTTCAACGGCGGCCCGCAAAATCGCAAGCAGGTCCGTATCGTAACGGCGTAAACCGGGCGCCTCTGGATCAGAAAACCTCGTCAGCCGGCGAGGTTTTTTTTTGTCGGGACATCAGGCCAGACCATGAAATTTGTTGACGAAGCCACAATCGAAGTGACCGCTGGGAAGGGCGGCAATGGTTGCGTGAGTTTCCGCCGGGAAAAATATGTGCCCAGAGGGGGCCCGGATGGTGGCGATGGTGGCGATGGCGGATCCGTTTTTCTTGAGGGCGATGTCGCACTTAATACGATGATTGATTACCGCTACACCCGGCGTTTTCGCGCAGACAACGGCGAAGCCGGCCGGGGGCGCAATTGCTCTGGCAAGTCTGGAGAGGATTTGATTCTGCCTGTGCCACTTGGCACCACCGTGCTCGACGAAGACACGGGTGAGGTATTGGGTGATATTCGAGAGACGGGTGAGCGGCTTTTGGTCGCGCAGGGTGGTTTTCACGGTCTGGGCAATACGCGGTACAAATCAAGCGTTAACCGGGCCCCCCGTCAGAGCTCGGCGGGTACCGAGGGGGAATCGCGCAAGCTGAAGCTTGAGCTCAAAGTCCTCGCTGATGTCGGGTTACTGGGATTGCCCAACGCCGGCAAGTCGACGTTTATTCGTGCGGTGTCGGCGGCCACCCCGAAAGTGGCGGACTATCCTTTCACCACGCTGATACCCAGCCTGGGTGTGGTCAAGGTCGATGCATATCGATCCTTCGTCGCCGCAGACATTCCCGGGTTGATTGAGGGGGCCTCTGAGGGGGCTGGGCTGGGCATTCGCTTTCTCAAACATCTGACCCGCAACAGGGTATTACTCCACCTAGTTGACGTGGCCCCGATGGATGGCACCGATCCCGCTGAGGCCGCGTGCTCGGTGGTGAAGGAGTTAGAGCGCTTTAGCCCGGCGCTGGCGGCGCGGCCTCGATGGTTGGTGCTCAATAAAATCGACTTGGTCGATGCGGCGGCGGTGGCGGCTTGCCGTGATCGGGTGGTGAATGCGTTGGATTGGCAGGGCCCGGTGTATGAGATCTCTGCGGTGGCCGGGCGGCATACAGCGACTTTGTGCGGCGACCTCATGACACATCTTGAAGCTCAGACCGAAGCAATGCGCAATGATCCTGAGGCAGAGCAGGCCGAGAGTGCCGCGCAAGAGCAAATGCAGCAGGAGGCGCGAGAGCGAATTACCGCGCTACAGGCAGCGCGGGCCGAGGCCCGAGCCCGCAAGCGGGAGGGCATCGAGGATGACGACAGTGAGGTCGATGTGGAGTACCGGCATTGACCACTTCGACAAACAATGGTGATCGGGAGAGGCTCGCTAAGGCCCGTCGCTGGGTCATCAAGGTGGGTAGTGCGCTACTGACCGATGATGGGCGTGGGCTGGATGCCTCGGTGGTGAAACAGCTTGCCGAGCAGCTGGTGACGTTGCGGTCGCAGGGCCGCGAAGTCGTGTTGGTATCGAGTGGCGCGATCGTGGCTGGTCTGGCCCGTCTGAATCTTGCCGAGCGCCCCCACGAGGTACATATGTCACAGGCGGCTGCGGCCGTCGGACAGTCTGCGTTGGTTCGAGCCTATGAAGAGCATCTCAGCCCGCATGGGGTCACCACCGCTCAAATTTTGCTCAGCCACGCCGACGTGCGCGCACGGGATCGCTATCTGAACGCGCGGAGTACCCTGAGCACCCTGCTGGGGATGGCGGTGCTACCCATCGTCAACGAGAACGATACCGTGGTGACGGATGAGATACGACTCGGGGACAACGATACGCTGGCTGCGCTGGTAGCGAACCTAGTGGACGCCGACGCGTTGCTGATTCTGACGGACCAGGATGGATTGATGGACAGTGACCCGCGGCAGACCAGTACTGCCCAGTTGATTCAAACAGCCGACGTGCACGACCCAGCTCTCGACGACTTTGCCGGAGCTGGCAGTGCGCTGGGGCGCGGCGGAATGGCAACCAAGCTCAGTGCAGCCCGCCTTGCGGCACGATCGGGGACAGGCACCGTGATTGCCAATGGCCGGCAACCGGATGTGATTGCTCAGGTGGTGAGTGGCGGGTCAGTAGGCACCTTTTTGCAAACCTCTCGTCAGCCCCTGAGTGCCCGAAAACAATGGTTGGCTAGTTTACTTCATGCCAAAGGCGCCCTGGTGTTGGATGATGGTGCGGTGAAGAGCGTTTTGGAGCAGGGGCGATCGTTGCTGCCGATTGGTATTGTTGAGGTGTCGGGCGAATTTCAGCGCGGCGACCTCGTCTCGTGCGTCGACAGCACGGGGCGTGAGCGAGCCCGCGGCTTGGTTAATTACGCGAGCAACGAGGCTGCTGTGTTAAAGGGTCAAGCCTCGGCTGATATTGAAGGGGTTTTGGGGTACCGCGGCGAAGAGGAAATGATTCACCGAGACAACCTGGTGGGAGTCTAGAACCTTGACCAATGCATCTCTTCTGGCTCTATACGGCGTCGCGTTGTTCGCGGCGTCACTGCTGGGCAGTGGCCTGCCAAGGTTGGTCGTGATGACCCATACCAGGACGCAAATGGTATTGAGCCTGATCTCGGGCTTGATGCTCGGGGTTGCGCTGCTTCACCTGATTCCCCACAGCTTTGCTGCCGCAAAAACCATCGACACGGTTATGCTTTGGACGCTGGCGGGCTTGATATTCATGTTGCTTCTATTGCGCTGGTTTCATTTTCATCAGCACGATTTCGGCAGTGCAGCAGAGCACTGCGAGCTGTCATCAGCCGATGCGCATCATCATGCCCACGCCCACGATCACGCACATTTACCCGAGCAGGCCATGGGCGCCATGGGTTTGTTTGCGGGATTTTCTGTTCACACGGTCGTGGATGGCATCGCTCTGGGTGCGGTGTTGGTCAGCGCGCAGGATAGTGCGGCACTGGCTGGAGCAGGCGTATTCCTTGCTATTTTATTGCACAAGCCGCTGGATGCGCTGTCCATCGAGACCGTGATGAGCGCTCGCGGCTGGTCTTCCTCTGCCCGGTGGTCTGCGGGCACCGTTTTTGCGCTGCTGTGTCCGCTGACTGCAGCACTGTTTTATTTCGGCGCGAGCCCACTGTTACCCGACGCGACACTGCTGCCGGCCGCGCTGGCCTTCGCGGCAGGGGCCTTCATTTGTATCGCGCTGGGCGATCTGTTGCCCGAGGTCCAGTTCCACAGTCACGATCGCTTGCGGCTAACGGTATTGTTCTTATTGGGTGTTGGCATTGCCTTTGCGCTGGGGTGGTTCGAACCCGCCCACTGAGATTGCTTACCGCTTTGCTCCCAGATGGCTAGCTAGTTGCTTGGTGGTGGCGGAATCATGTGTACTTTTTAACCAACCAGTAAGCTCCTCGCCGAGGATGTCGGTGAGTGCGGCGAGATGGGTGGGTTGGGCGTTCAAGCAGGGTATGTATTCATAGCGCTCGCCGCCGGCCTCAAGAAAGATATCCCGATTCTCCATGCCGATTTCCTCAATGGTTTCGAGGCAATCCGCTGAAAAGCCGGGGCATACCACCTGAACCGCGGTAACACCCTGATCCGGCAGCGTCTCGAGCGTTTCATCGGTATACGGCTGTAACCACTCTTCTCTGCCAAATCGCGACTGAAAGGTGGTGATCATTTGTTGTTCCGGAAGCTCAAGTGCCTCCCCGATGAGCCGAGATGTTTTATGGCACTGGCAGTGGTAGGGATCGCCCTCGGTCAAATACCGTTTTGGCATACCGTGATAGGACAGGATCAGTTTGTCCGCTTTTCCATGCTTGGCCCAGTGTGCGCGCACGCTGTCTGCCACGGCGCTGATGTAACGTGGGTCGTCATGGTATGAACTGATAAAGCGCAGGGAGGGCAGCCAGCGTCGTCTAGTCAGATCATTGCTGACTTCGTCAAACGTAGAGCCTGTCGTGGGGCCACCGTATTGGGGGTAGAGCGGGAGGACAATCAATTTTTGCACGCCCGCATCGAACATTTCACCCAGTACCCGAGAGATTGCCGGCGTGCCGTAGCGCATGGCACCCCTGACGACGAAGTGGTCGCCATATTGTGCTGCGAGCCGCTCTGATACTCCCGCGACCTGATCTTCGAGGTGCGCCAGTAGGGGTGAGCCGCGTTCATTCCACACAGCGGAGTATGCCTCTGCGGAGCGCTTGGGCCGGGTATTGAGAATGATACCGTTTAGAATGAGCCACCAGATGGGTCTGGGCACCTCTACCACGCGCGGATCCCACAGGAACTGCTTCAGATAGGGCTTGAGTGCCTTGGCCGTCGGTGCCTCGGGGGTGCCCAGGTTTGTCAGCAATACGCCGATGCGCGGCACTGTATCGTGCTGAAAATCGGACTGACCGAGGTAATTCATAACGGGTTCCTGAGCGCTTGGTAACTGGTTATCGCGCAATGGCACGATCGAGTGCGGGCCGCGATTGTACCTTATACGCGAATTGACTCGTCCCTGATCAGTGCGTAAAACGTGGGCTCCCGAGGCGAAAGCCCGCACACAGTGCAAACCCTAAACAGGACCTGTCTATGAGTCTCGATTTTGACAGTGCTCGGTTGCCCAACCCGCATTTCACCGAGGAACATCACGCGTGGCGCGAGGCGCTGCGCAGGTTTATCGATACCGAAGTCATGCCTTATGCGGATGACTGGGACGAGGCGGGTGCGATTCCCACCGAGCTGTGGCCAAAAGCGGCTGAGGTCGGTCTTTTAGGATTGGGTTATCCCGAGCAGTTCGGCGGCACGCCCACAGACAGCTGGCACTCCTGGATTGTCAATGAAGAGCTTTCCCGGGTCGGTGTGGGCGGTATCAGCGCCTCACTCATGGTCCATGGTATCGGTCTGCCGCCAGTCCTCAACTGGGGGCCGGAATGGATGCAGGCCGAGGTTGCGCCGCAGGTATTGAAAGGTGAGAAGTGGATCTCGCTAGGGATTACCGAGCCCGGCGGTGGCTCAGACGTGGCAAATCTCGCAACCACCGCAGTGCGCCATGGCGACCACTACGTGGTCAGCGGAAGCAAGACTTATATTACCGGGGGTATGCGCGCTAACTGGGTGTCGACCGCGGTCAGAACCGGCGGATCGGGAGCGGGCGGTGTCTCGATGCTGCTGATTCCAACCGATGCTGACGGTTTCTCGCGAACACCGCTGGACCGCAAGATGGGTTGGTGGGCATCGGATACCGCCACCCTCTACTTTGACGAAGTCCGTGTGCCGGTGGACAACCTCATCGGTACCGAAAATGAAGGCTTCAAGGTCATCATGACCAACTTCAACAGTGAACGCATGGGCATGGCCGCGGCAATGGAAGCCTACGCGAGAGTCTGCCTCGAGGAGGCAGTCGCCTGGGCGACGGAGCGCAAAACCTTCGGCAAACGCTTGGCAGACCATCAGGTCATCCGGCATAAGATTGCGCAAATGAAGCAGCAGCTCAACGCGACACAGGCCTATATCCGCCTTTGTTATGAGTCGATTGAAGCAGGTACGCCCAACCCGGGCGATATCGCATTGTTGAAGGTGCAAGCGAGCGAGGTGATGGAGTTCTGCGCACGCGAAGCCATGCAGATTCTGGGTGGCCTGGGTTACATGAGAGGTAACCGGGTTGAGCGCATATACCGCGAGGTGCGAGTCAATGCGATTGGCGGCGGCTCCGAAGAAATCATGCGGGATCTCGCCACGCGGCAGTACGGTCTCTAAGAAACAACCACGCAGCAGGCGTCAGCGGCGTCGCTGGTCGGTGCCAGCGGGCTTTCCCCTGAGATTTCCCCTGAGATTTCCCCTGAGATTTCCCCTGAGATCGCCCCGGCATTGAGTCG
>JBELDB010000017.1:0-14500 GCA_042094525.1 Congregibacter sp.
TGAGCTGCGGTTTCGCGGGCGCAACAGCCAGATCACCATCATCGTGATCCTCTTTATCAGAAGCGGTACCACACAGGGGGGCTAAAACGGTGTCGCGAACTAATTCGTGCATAGTGTCAGTATAGTCCAACGGAGGAATTTTGGAGCTTTCAGACCTGAGTTTCTATCGCTTTTTCACTGACGCTCAGCAGAGCCAAAGCGGCGGCGCGACAAGGCCACAGTTTTGCAGGCAAAAAAAGCCCGCGCGAGGCGGGCTCTCAGACACAAACCCACCTTACATGTGGGAAATAACGGCTTCGCCGAAGGCCGAACAGGAAACCAGTTGCGCCCCTTCCATCAACCGTTCGAAGTCATAGGTGACGGTTTTGGCTTGAATGGCGCCGTTCATGCCATCGATGATCAGATCCGCCGCCTCGTTCCAGCCCAAGTGTCGAAGCATCATTTCTGCCGACAGGATCAGAGAGCCAGGATTGACCTTGTCTTGCCCCGCGTACTTCGGCGCAGTCCCATGGGTGGCCTCAAAAAGCGCCACTGTGTCTGACAGATTTGCACCCGGCGCGATACCGATACCACCCACCTGCGCGGCCAGCGCATCAGACAGGTAATCACCGTTGAGGTTCAGCGTGGCAACCACACTGTAATCTCTCGGGCGAGTGAGGACCTGCTGCAGCATTGCGTCAGCGATCACATCCTTGATCACAATCTCGCCGCCGGTAAGAGGGTTTTTAATACTGACCCAAGGGCCGCCATCCAGCAGTTCACCACCGAATTCCCGTTGCGCCAGCTCATAACCCCAGTCACGGAAGGCGCCCTCAGTAAACTTCATGATGTTGCCTTTGTGCACCAGCGTCACCGAAGGCAGGTCCTGATCGATAGCGTATTGAATCGCCTTGCGGACCAGCCGCTGCGTGCCTTCGGCAGATACAGGCTTGATACCAATGCCAACATTTTCCGGGAAGCGGATCTTGGTCGCGCCCATTTCCTGAATAATGAAGTCGACCACTTTTTGGGCCTCTTCGGTGCCCGCCTGATATTCGATACCAGCGTAGATGTCCTCCGAGTTCTCCCTGAAAATCACCATGTTGCAATCGCCCGGATGCTTGACCGGCGAAGGCACGCCTTCGAACCAACGAACAGGGCGTAGACAGGTGTACAGATCCAGCTCCTGGCGCAACGCCACATTAAGCGAGCGGAAACCGCCGCCTACTGGCGTCGTCAGCGGGCCCTTGATAGCCACGCTGTAGGTTTTGATCGCATCTAGTGTCTCCTCGGGAAACCAGTCTCCGTCGTAGAGCTCGGCGGCTTTTTCACCCGTGTAGATCTCCATCCACGATATCTGTCGAGCGTTGTCGTAGGCCTTGGCGACCGCCGCGTCGACCACTGCGATCATGACGGGCGAGATATCGATCCCAATACCATCCCCTTCGATGTAGGGAATGATGGGATTGTCCGGAACTGACAGACTGTTGTCAGCGTTAACAACAATCATGTCACCGGATTCAGGAACGGAAATGTGCTTGTATGACATGGTAAAAATCCCCCAGAAGAACGAATCCCGGAGCGCACTCCGGATGACCACAACCGGCACACGCCCCTGCTAAAGGGAGCGCTCGTGCGCGGCTAGTCGGTTCACGCATTTTAACATCAAATGTTGCACACTAGGCGAATGAGTCAGGTGATTTTGCTCAACAAACCCTTCCGCGTGCTGAGCCAATTCACGGATCGTGAGCAGCCGGATAATGGCAGGGCGACGCTCGCTGACCTCCTTGACGCGCCAGGTTTCCGCCCAGCGGGAAGGCTGGATTACGATTCAGAGGGACTATTAGTCCTCACCCAAGATGGCAAAACCCAGCAGAGAATTGCACACCCAAAGCATGAACAATGGAAAACATATTGGGTACAGGTGGAAGGCGACATCAATGACAGCACCTGCGAGCAATTATCTTCAGGTATCGAACTAAGGGACGGCATGACCCGACCTGCAAAAGCTAAGCCCATCGAACCTCCTAGCATATGGCAACGCGATCCCCCGATTCGACAGCGCAAAACCGTCAGTGACTCGTGGCTGAGCCTGTCCATTATCGAAGGCCGCAATCGCCAGGTCAGACGCATGACGGCCGCGCTGGGCTACCCTACCCTGCGCTTGATCCGGGTCAGCGTTGGGCCATGGCAGCTGGGCGCGCTGCAACCCGGTGAACATCGGTACGAGGCCTTCACGTGATGCGGCATTGACCCGACTGCGCGCTCCCCTCATGCTTTCAGCCCTTTTTTGAACAAAAAGCCACAGCCGTGACCCACTCATCAAGACAGGATCAGACCGTCATCGTCGGTATGTCAGGCGGTGTTGATTCTTCCGTGGCAGCGCTCATGTTGATCGAGGCGGGCTACCGGGTAGAGGGCCTGTTCATGAAAAATTGGGAGGAAGATGACGGCACCGAGTACTGCACCGCCAAAGAGGATCTTGCCGACGCCCAGTCTGTCGCGGACCAATTGGGGATCCGTCTCCACAGTGCCAATTTCGCGGCGGAATACTGGGATGGCGTTTTCGACCATTTCCTATCGGAATATCGTGCTGGCCGAACCCCCAATCCTGACATTCTGTGCAACCGGGAAATTAAGTTCCGCGCTTTTCTCGATTACGCCACGCAGCTGGGTGCCGACCTGATTGCCACGGGACATTACGTGCAAACCGATTCATCGGGTGACACCACTCGGCTGCGGAAGGGAGTCGACGGTAACAAAGACCAGAGTTACTTCCTGCATCAAGTTGATCATCAAGCGCTGGGCAGAAGCCTGTTTCCCGTCGGTAATGTGGGCAAGGCACTGGTGCGCGAAAAAGCGGCCACCGCCGGATTCGTGACAGCACGCAAAAAGGACAGCACTGGAATCTGCTTTATTGGTGAACGGAGGTTCCGCGACTTTCTCAAACAGTATCTGCCGGCTCAGCCTGGACCCATTGTGTCTGTAGAGGGAGACGAGCTGGGACAGCACGAGGGTTTGATGTATCACACCATCGGGCAACGACAGGGACTACGCATCGGCGGACTCGCAAATCGCCCTGAGGCGCCCTGGTATGTCGTGGACAAACAGGTGACTGATAACGTTCTGGTAGTCGCTCAGGGCAACGAGCATCCGGCACTCTTCAAGACTCAGCTCACCGCGGCTGACGTGATCTGGGTCAGCGGCGAGCCGCCTGCGCTACCCCTGAGCTGTCACGCCAAAATTCGCTATCGACAGACGGATCAGCCCTGCGTGGTCTCCGCATCCGGTGCGCGACTCGAGGTCACGTTCGTAACGCCCCAGAGAGCAGTGACGCCCGGTCAGTCCGTGGTCTTCTATGAGCAGGACATTTGTCTAGGTGGCGGCATCATTGAGGGGGCTCAATGAGTGACGACTCTCTATTGGAGCAACGCACAGTGGCGCTGGCAGGTGTGGCGCAGGCGGCACGGATTGTCGATTTGGCTGCGAAAACCGGTAGTTGGCCGCTACCCTTCGTCGAGGCCTCCATTCACTCCTTGTTCAGCTTTGACCCGGATGGGGTGGAGACGGTATTTGGCACTCCGCAAGGTATTCGACTTGGGCTTGAACAGTTAGCGGCCTGCCTGGGGCTCTCTCAGGATGAGGCAACGGCAGATACCCTGCGCTATACGCTGGCCATTCTGCAGCTGGAGAGGCGCTTCTCAGCCAGGGACGATCTGCAGGCGATCGTCCACTCGAGACTCAAGCATACGGCCTACAAGGCTGAGAATTTTTCAAATGATATCAATAGTCTAAGTGCTAACGTATCCGCAATTTATCAAGATACGCTCAGCACGCTACCGTATCGCATAAAAGTGACCGGTAGTGCGCAGCATCTCAATAATCCGCAGGTAGCCGATCTGGTCCGGGCCTTGCTAATGTGCGGCGTTAGAGCTGCTTTTTTATGGCGACAACTTGGCGGCACGCGCTTCAAATTGATGTTGAGCCGGGGGCGAGTCAGGGAGGCGGCAGCGCGCATGTCTCGGGATCTTGGCGTGACTCATTGATCAAACTCATTGCCACACCGTGGTAAACTGGGGACTTACTGAAATCAGGCACCCCCATGAGCCCCACACCGCTGACAGCCCTTTCACCACTGGATGGCCGCTATCACGGTAAAGTAGACGCGCTCCGCAGTGTCTTCTCTGAGTTCGGACTCATCCGGCGACGGGTTCAAGTCGAAGTGGCATGGCTCCAGGCCCTTTCTGATTGTGCGGACATCGCTGAGGTGCCCACTTTTAGCAGCGAATCCTCCGCCCTTCTTGAGCGTATCGTTGATCAGTTCGATGAGACGCAGGCCGAGGCGGTCAAGGCCATCGAGGCGACGACCAACCACGACGTCAAAGCCATCGAATACTTTCTTAAGGAAGCGCTGAAAAATAGTCCAGAGCTGAGCTCAGTCGGCGAGTTCGTGCATTTCGGCTGCACCAGCGAGGACATTAATAACCTCGCGCATGCCCTCATGATCCGTGATGGGCATCGTGTCATGCTCGAGCACTATGTGGGCATACGAGACGCATTAACAAAGCTCGCACAGGAGCATGCAGAACAGCCCATGCTGTCGCGGACCCATGGACAGTCAGCCACTCCCACCACCTTGGGCAAGGAAATTGCCAACGTGGTAATGCGACTGAATAGACAGCTGGCCACCGCTAATGCCATCCAGCCGCTGGGCAAAATGAACGGCGCTGTAGGCAACTACAATGCCCATCAGGTTGCCTACCCGGATGTCGACTGGCCAGCATTGTCCGAACGCTTCGTGTCTGGGTTGGGTATCGAATGGAACCCCTACACCACCCAGATCGAGCCCCACGACTATCTAGCGGAATACTTCGACGCAATAGCCAGACTGAACCAGATACTGGTGGACTTCAGCCGGGATATTTGGTCTTACATCTCGCTGGGCTACTTCAAGCAACGCGTGATCGAAGGAGAAGTCGGCTCGTCAACAATGCCGCACAAAGTCAATCCTATCGATTTCGAGAACGCAGAGGGCAATTTCGGTCTGGCAAACGCCCTTTTAAATCACCTGTCCCAGAAGCTCCCCGTAAGCCGATGGCAGCGCGACCTCACTGACAGCACCGTGCTCAGAAATATGGGCGTCGCACTGGGTTACTCGCAGCTGGCATTGGTGTCCTTGGGTCGTGGCATCGACAAACTGGAGGTGGCATCTGAGCCGATAGCGGGTGATTTGGATTCGGCCTGGGAAGTGTTGGGAGAAGCCGTTCAGACCGTCATGCGACGCTACGGTGTGCCGGAACCGTATGAAAAACTCAAGGCGCTAACGCGGGGACAGCGACTGGAGGCCGAGACATTAAAATCCTTTATACTTAACCTGGATATTCCTGACGATGCCAAGGAGCGGCTCATGTCATTGACCCCTAGCACCTATCTCGGATACGCCGCCCACCTGGCCAAAAACACCTCAGACTGACGCTCGCCTGATCCTCGAATCGGTATGCGCTTACCCGTTACAACAGAGCAATTTTTGGCAGAGTACTGGCAACAGCAGCCTTTGCTGTGCCCTCAGGCGCTTCCCCACTTCCAATCCCCCATCACGGCCGAAGAACTCGCCGGCTTGGCCATGGAAACCAGCATCGATAGCCGCATGGTCTGGCAGGATGCGGGAGTCTGGCACCAGCAGGATGGCCCGTTCGAAGAGCGGGCTTTTCAGGGGGAGGCACCGTGGACCCTGCTGGTGCAGGGCGTTGATCGCTGCCACCCAGGGGTCTCGGTATTACGTAACGCTCTGCCCCCTTTGCCCCGGTGGCGTTTTGACGATGTCATGGTGAGCTTTGCGACTGATCAGGCCGGCGTCGGCCCCCATTTCGATCGATATGACGTTTTCTTGCTGCAAGGGGCTGGTCGGCGAGAGTGGCGTATTGGTCCTCACTGTGATGAGGCGACGCCACAGCTACAGGAAAACGGTCTGAGCCTGATCTCTCCTTTTGAACCGCTACAAACTTATGTGCTGGAGCCGGGCGATGTCTTATACATCCCGCCCGGAGTCGCACACTGGGGTGTGGCGTTGGGTGAAGCCATCACCTACTCCTTGGGCTTCCGCTCACCGTCCGTCGCCGATCTCATGGCGCGACGCACCGACGCTACACTCGAGCTCATCTCAACCACCAGTCTTCTGGAGGATGCCGCCTCCACCCAAAGCCCGGCGCGACCCGGCGAGATCACCGCTGAACATATTGCCAACGCCCGGGACGCAATCAACAACGCAATCGATGCACTGGATTCAGGTCAATGGTTTGGGGAGGTGATAACCGAGGGTAGCGGAGAGCGCGACCAAACTCATGAACCGACGGTTCTGCTGAGCGATCAGGTACGTCTTCACCCTGCTGCGAGGATCGCATGGTTGGCGCGGGAGGAAAGCATTGATTTGTTCATTGATGGCGCCCATTTTGAGGTGCCGCTGGCCTTGGTCGACAAGCTCATAGCTGTCTGCAGCGGAGACTGGGTAACACGTCGTGAGCTGGCTGAAGAGGCCGAGACGCTTTACGAACATCTATGCGAGACAGGCGCGCTCACGGACGAGGGCTTCACATGATCAGAGACAGACATCCGCTGTTACCGCACCTCATGAGCCTGCTCGAATCAGCGCGCCGCGACATTGTGATCAGCTGCCCTGAGGCGGTCATGCTGCTTTTTGACACCGACGACGCGATCTCGGAGATGCTGCGCGTTGCGCGCCGAGCGCCACAAACCGGGCTTAGAGTCCTATTCCGACGCTACGAACCCGTTCAATTCGAAGGAAGCCGCTTTATCCATTCAATGCAGCGCATCCCAACAAAGGCAGAGTGTCGTCTGCTGGAGGAACACCCGGAGTGGCCGTCGGAGACCCTCGTTATCATTGATGAAGCTGTGGGCTTGATGATTCCAACCAAAACCCGGCGACCTATGCACCTCTCGGAACGACGTCAGGTGAAGGCGCGCTTGAATCGGTTCAACGCCCTATGGGACGCGGCACACCCAGCGCAAGAGATGCGCCGCCTACGCTGACGCCCCCGAAAGAGACAGCGCGACGCCCAAACCATCTGCTACGTCACTGGCTGTCAGACCCACGCCGAATCGCGCCCAGGCCTGATCCCCTGCCCGCGCATGGATCGCCACGCCAAAGGTGCTGGCCTCGATCGCCGTTAGGCCCTGAGCCAGCAGCGCGCCGATCAAGCCCGCCAACACGTCACCCATGCCCCCTGTTGCCATGCCGGGATTTCCCCCCGCACAGATACACAATGGGCTTTCCTCGGAAGGCGGTGCGACCACAGTGCCAGCACCTTTCAGTACCACCACCGCTGCAGTGCGCTCGGCCAGTCGTCTCGCCCACGTCACCCGGTCAGATTCAATTTCTGATATTGTCACGCCGGCAAGTCGCGACGCCTCACCGGGATGGGGGGTAACGATCAACGGTATTTCGGCAGATATGGTGATGTCATTCGCCGCGATCACATTCAACGCATCCGCGTCACAGACAACGGGCACCCCAGCCGAAAAGGCATGCCGCAGGCATTGCTCGGCCCAGTCGTCCTGACCCAGCCCAGGGCCAATTACAATGACGCTCTTGTCGTCACATAGGTCGGGCAACATCGCCGCATCGTCGAGACCCGTGACCATTAGTTCTGGGTGGCGGGTGAGCGCCGCCGTTACGTGTTCGGAGCGGGTGGCCAGGGACACCAAGCCGGCCCCAGATCGCAGTGCAGCACCGGCGGCCAGCAGCGAAGCGCCGCCCATGCCCCGGTTACCGCCAATCACCAGCACATGGCCGAAGAGCCCCTTATGTGCAGTCAAAGACCGCTCGGGCAACCTTCTCGCCGCGGTCGCAGAAACCCGGAATCCATCGGCATGGAGCGATTCGAATACAGAGGCCGGTGTCCCAAGGTCGGCCAACATCAGTTGCCCCACGTGATTAAGGGCCGAACCTGTCAGCAGTCCAGGCTTGTGGGCGATAAACGTTACGGTCGTCGAGGCGTGGATGGCACCGCCAATGATAGATCCCGTATCGGCATTGACACCACTTGGCACGTCCAGCGACAACACCGGCACAGGGCTGGTATTGATCATCCTTATCAACTCAACAAAAGATTCGCGTGCGGGGCCAGACAGACCGATACCGGCAAGGGCATCTACCACCACGTCATAGTGATCAGCCCCCACTTCGCTATCGTTGAGCGCCGTCGCATTCAGATGCGTGCGTAAACCACCCGCGCACCACGCATCACAAGCCTGACGTGCCGGACCCGATATACGAGATAACTCTCCGCATAGCGCGACACGGCAGTCATATCCCGCTTCACTAGCGAGTCGTGCTAGGACCCAACCGTCCCCGCCATTGTTACCGGTACCGCATAAAACAAGGATGCGTCGTGCTCCCGGCCAGCGACTGGCCAGCACTTTAAAGGCGGCTTCGCCCGCTTTGCACATGAGGCCATATTCTGAGATACCGAGCGCTTTGTAAGTCAACTGGTCGAGTTCCCGCATCGAGGCTGCTCGATAAAACGGCTGCGCGTCGCTGAAGTACTTCGTAGTCACAAGGATCGCAGGTGGAGCAGGAGGCGTGGTGAGACCGTTACAAAGGCGCCCCGCCCTGCCATCTCAAACGGGCTTTCGGGACAAGGCCAATACCGACTGAGCAGCGGCCAATGGGGTTTGCTCTGCCGCACGGACCGCCGCTTCGAACTCCGGCATGGCCGCCTTCACTTCGGGGTGGCGCGCCAGAGTGTCACGCAGTAACTCATCGATCAGCTGACGCATCCAGGCCAAGTTCTGGGTTGCCCGCTCCGACTCGAATCTGTCTTGGGTGCGCGCAGCCTCAGCATATTCTTGAATCGTCTCCCACACCGCCTCGATACCCTGTCCGTGGAGCGCTGAACAAGCCATCACCCGCGGCTCCCAGAAACTGTCGTGACTCAATAGCGACATGGCGCCGCGGTAGTGCTGTTGAGTCGTTCTCGCCAGTGCTTCGCTGGCACCATCCGCTTTATTCACGACAATGGCATCAGCCAGCTCAAGAATGCCTTTCTTAATACCCTGCAGTTCATCGCCGCCACCCGGCAGCATAAGCAGCAGAAAGAAATCAACCATCCCGGCGACCTGATGCTCTGACTGACCCACACCGACCGTTTCAACCAAAATCACGTCGTAACCCGCCGCCTCACACAGTAACAAGGACTCGCGCGTCTTAAACGCCACCCCGCCCAGCGCGCCGCCGGCAGGGGATGGCCTGATATAGGCACCCTCTTCTCGTGACAACATCTCCATGCGAGTTTTGTCACCCAGAATAGAGCCCCCCGCAACAGGAGAGCTGGGGTCGACCGCCAGTACTGCCAAACGGTGCCCCTGACTGATTACATGCTGACCAAAGGTCTCGATAAACGTGGATTTACCAACCCCGGGCACACCCGTGACGCCAACACGAATGCTGTTCCCCGTGTGCGGTAAGAGGTGTTGGAGAAGCGCCTGCGCGGCATCTCTGTCAGCATCACGCTGACTCTCAACCAATGTGATGGCTTTCGCCAGGGCGCGGCGGTCCCCGGCGAGGATCGCCTCAGCTGTTGGCGTTGATGGCATCGAGGACCTTGCGAGCGGCCTCTGGGATCGGGGTCCCCGGCCCAAAAATCAACGCCACGCCTTTCTCTTCAAGGAATGCGTAATCCTGCTGCGGAATAACACCCCCAGCAATCACGATCACGTCATCGGCACCTTGTTCACGCAGCGCCTCGATGAGCTGAGGCACCAGTGTTTTATGGCCCGCTGCCAGACTCGACGCGCCGACAACATGTACATCGTTCTCAATGGCCTGCTTGGCCACTTCCTCGGGCGTGGAAAACATGGGTGACAAGTCCACATCGAACCCGACGTCAGCAAACGCCGTGGCAACCACTTTGGCACCACGATCGTGACCATCCTGACCCATCTTGGCGACCAGCATGCGGGGCCTGCGGCCGTGCTGCTCGACAAAAGACTCGATATCCATGGAGATGCCCTCCCAGTTGGCATCTTCAGCATAGGCCGCACCATACACCCCTGAAACCGTCTGTGCATTGGCCACGAAGCGCCCATAGACCCGTTCCAGGGCGTCGGAAATCTCACCAACCGTTGCACGGCACCGGGTGGCCTCAACGGCCAGCCCAAGCAAATTACCCTCACCTGACTCCGCGGCTTGTGACAGCGCATTCAGCGCGGATTGAACCGCAGCATCATCCCGTACATCCCGAATGCTGGCTAGTCGAGCCAGCTGCGAATCTCGAACCTGCTCGTTGTCGATTTCGAGAATGTCCACGGCATCCTGCTCGTCGACCTGAAATTTATTCACACCGACGATGACGTCCTCGCCGCGATCAATTCGGGCCTGCTTCTTCGCCGCCGCTTCTTCGATCCGCAGCTTTGGAATGCCGCTCTCAATCGCTTTGGCCATGCCACCCAGCTCGTCGATCTCGGCAATCAACTCGCGCGCCTTGGCCGCCATATCATTGGTGAGCGTCTCCATCATGTAGGAGCCACCCCAAGGATCGACGACCTGTCCAATGCCGGTTTCCTCTTGCAGAATCAACTGGGTGTTTCTAGCGATTCTTGCCGCAAAATCCGATGGCAGTGCAATGGCCTCGTCGAGGGCGTTAGTATGGAGTGACTGGGTGCCACCAAACACGGCCGCCATGGCCTCGATGGTCGTGCGCACAATGTTGTTGTAAGGGTCCTGCTCGGTCAGCGACCAACCGGAGGTTTGGCAGTGAGTGCGTAACATGCCACTTTTAGGGTTGCTCGGCCCAAAGCCGTCGACAATCTCTGCCCACAACAGCCTCGCCGCTCGCATCTTGGCGATTTCCATATAAAAATTCATGCCGATGCCCCAGAAAAAACTCAGGCGGGGCGCGAAATCATCGATCTTCAGCCCTGCAGCAATCGCGGTATGAATGTATTCCTTACCATCAGCAAGGGTATAGGCGAGCTCCAGCGCTGCATTAGCCCCTGCCTCCTGCATGTGGTACCCAGAGATCGAAATGGTATTGAACTTGGGCAAATTGGCCGAGCAGTAGGCGATGATATCTCCAATGATGCGCATGCTGGGCACCGGTGGGTAGATATACGTATTGCGGACCATGAACTCTTTTAGAATGTCATTCTGGATCGTGCCAGACAGCGCTGACTGATCGACCCCCTGCTCTTCTGCGGCCACGATATAACCGGCCAAAACCGGCAAAACCGCTCCGTTCATGGTCATCGATACCGAGACCTGATCAAGCGGTATCCCGTCAAAGAGGATCTTCATGTCCTCGACAGAATCAACGGCCACGCCGGCCTTGCCCACGTCGCCTGAAACCCGCGGATGATCAGAGTCGTAACCCCGGTGTGTGGCGAGATCAAAGGCGACCGAAATGCCCTGCCCGCCGGCAGCCAGCGACTTCCGGTAAAAGGCGTTCGACGCCTCTGCCGTGGAGAAGCCAGCGTATTGGCGAATCGTCCAACGTCTCCCCGCATACATGGTCGCCTGCGGCCCTCTGATATAGGGCGCCATACCGGGCATGGTATTGGTGTATGGCAGCGGCTCCATGTCTTCAGCGGTGTAGAGAGTCTTAAGCGGAATACCCTCCGGCGTGTGCCACGTGAACTCGTCCGGCTTTAAACCCTTACTTTGTTTTTCTACCAGTGCAGCCCAGGCAGATAAGTTAGCGGCATCAGGATCATAAATACTCATGAGTGGAGCTCCGCAGGCTGCGACAGCTCAATCAACACGCCATCACAACTCTTAGGATGGATAAAAATCACCCGAGATCCATGTGCGCCCGGTGTGGGTGCGTCGCTGGTGAACCGGTATCCCTTAGCGCGCAGCCTTTCAACGTCCGCATCAATATCATCCGTGCGGAAGCACAGGTGATGTAGTCCGCCACCACGCTTCTCAAGATACGTTGCGATGGGCCCGGCGCCGTCCAGCGGATGCACCAGCTCAATGTGCGTCGCGGGCACGCTAAAAAAGGCGGTCGTAGTCTGGGCTGCTTCCACCACCTCGTTGCCGTCATGCTGCAGCCCAAAATCCTCGAGAAATCGGGCGATAGCGCCCTCAAGGTCCGGTACAGCAATCGCAATATGGTCCAATGCAGTAATCATGAAGCAACCTGCCTCTCAGAGAATGTTGTGGCGCGTTAGATGAAAAGCTTAGCGAGCTCTGTCGTGTGCTCGCGTCGAAGCGCAGCCAGCTCGCCGTCAGAGAGCACTTCGACCTTCTCGTCCGGAGTGACCTTAAATAACGTCTGGCCCTTCGAAATGATGACGCCGTCGCCCTCTATCAATACCTCATCCACGGTGCCCGAGAATGGCGCCAACACTTTGTTGAACATTTTCATCACTTCAACGATATACAGCGGCTCTCCCGCATTGAAGTGCTGGCCCGCCGCCACATAGAGCGGCGCCTCTGGTGCCTCGCGACCGTAGAACATTCCTCCGCTCGCTGCGACGATCTCGTCGGACTTGGCCACCGGCGGCGGCGCTAAGGCCTTGGCCATTGCTTTCTGGTGATCCTCATCCAATAAACGTTCGGGCAGGTCGATAGTCAGATCAGGACTAATATCCAGATCATAAAAACCGGTGAATTGAGCCATCGCAGGCAGCAATTCCAATATCTCCGCGCCCGCCTGATAGCCACGGTGCGCCGCTTGGATCGCCTTCCACTCAGACACTTGCGCTGCATCAGGCGCCGCCCCTGACAACAGATCACTAATCGCGGCCCAATCGTCAGTTTCGAATCGTCTGCTCAACTCGGAGTAAAAATCCTCAGCGTCTGACAGGATGGCGTGATCGTGATCCCAAATCATATTGGCGGCCGGCAACGCGTCGTTCCAGTCCAGCCGCAGGAAATGATAGGTATCGGCGAGCACCTCGATGGGGTTCTCTGCCCACGAGAAATGCCCGTCCTCGAATCGAAACGCGTCTTGGTTGAGGCTCAACCAGCCCGATAACAAATGCGGTGAGGCCATTAACTGCTTGATAGGCCGAAGTAGCAGGCTCTCTTTAGCCGCAAGCACCTTGCGTACAGCGTCCTGCCCTGCTGCCGCCTCTTTTACTCTCGCGGCACAGAGTTGCTGCCAGGCCACGTCAACATCCACGCGACCTGCTTCTTGCGCCAGCTCCCCCACTGCCGTCAGGTAGGGCACGATGAATTGGGTGGTGGGACGAGCGTTAACCGTGCGCCCGAGAAACCAGTGCACCAGTCCGTAGTGAAAAGCAAGATTGGTCGCCAGATCCTTACCCCGCAGCCGACTTGCCCTCAGCACTTCCGCCATACGCTCGTAGGCCGACTCACGACTGTCACCCACGGTCAGCAAGAGTGCGATGTTTGAGTCGTAGGCACCCGCCAGCGTGTATTCCATGAACACATCAGTATCGGGATTGTGCAGACTGATACCTTGATCATCCCTGATCTCGCCCTCAATGGGGTCAGACCAGAATTCCACAATCCCGCCAGCGCTCGGCTGCAGCGCATCGTTGGTGGCATTGAGACGCGCCTCAAGAGAGTCCGGCAATCGTGCAATGCGCTCGGGCTTTGGCAACTTCTCGCCATGCGCTGCCAGCAACACCATAGCCTCGACCAGCGAATCCACAACAAACGCGTCGTCGGCATCCTCAGGGTTGGTAAACCGCATGGCGTAACAAAGCTCAGAGACACGATGCTCCACTTGAATGCGGGTGTTCATCTCCATGAAAAAATGCTGATCACGATCAACAATACACTCAAAAGTCGACACAGAATCGAGGCCCACCGCCTCTCCGAATCGGGCCGCCTCGTTCTCCATCGCATCGAGCGTCTTGACGTCCTGAGCAAGCACCGCGGCCTCCTCAGCCACACCTGCCTGAGTGGCCCGAGCCTCAGCCGCCAGCAAAGACTCTCTCGTCACCGACACCTCGAGCAGTTTTTGCTCATGCATTTGCAAGGAGCAATCCCTACCACCCAGGGTAATGCACCAATTGCCATTACCGATGACCTGAATCTCCTGGTGACGGGTCGTTTCAATATTCAGCTCGACAAGCACATTTTTATTGTCGCCAACGCCCGTTGCTTTCACCTCGTTCAGAATCTCGCGAACCAGCTCGGGAGTGCGATCGGCCTGCCCCAGCGGCACAATGCGCTGGCCCTTGCCGCCTCCACCACCGATGGCTTTCAAGCGCACCCGATTCTGCGGATACTGCTCGCTCATTTTGAGCACCGCCTCGGTCAGCGTCTCGCCGAGTTCGTCGATGGTGTAGAGGTCAATGCCCTTACGATAGCTGGCGGTGAGCACCGCCTCAGCCAGTGCCTCCAGATCACCCTTTGGCGCCTCGCCTTCTAGTTGAAGATCGTGCTCTGTGACGAGCGCCGTCAAAGCCGCTTGATCGGGATACTTCTTAAGCAGCGTCAATGTTGTGCCATTATCAATGCCGGGCGTCACCGACACACCAGCCTTGAGCGCCGTGCGCTTCGCCTCATCTTTGAGGCCCGCTTGTCGCA
>JBELDB010000017.1:14600-25518 GCA_042094525.1 Congregibacter sp.
TCTTTGAGGCCCGCTTGTCGCACGGTGCGAGAGCACGGCCCAATAAAATTCAAACCCGCCCGCTCCATTGACGCCACCATTTGCTCGTCTTCGGCCATAAAACCGTAACCGGCAAAAATCGCGTTATAGCCGTGGGTATGAGCGATCGAAATAATATCGGCGATGCGCTGCTCTCGCTCTTCCTTGGTCGCACCGCTGTAGTCGGGCACCCGGTGGACACGGCCGGGGTCAGTCAGCACTCTTAGCTCGGGTGCAAGCGCACCGCGATAAACAATAGAGTCCTTTTCTGACAACAGAATGCCGTACCCGTCGATCCCCATCTCGGAGAACACATCCATGGCTTCCTTACGGATCGGCCCCCGGCAGATAATCAATGGCTTCAGGTGGTCGCAGCGAAACTGCTCCGTCCACTCCGATTGCCGCAGCTTGCTGCGGCGATCGCCATGTATCAACGGGTTGTTGAGATAATGTTGAGTACCCAAAGCGCTCTGCTCTCCCGGCCGTCGATCAGTGGAATTCGCGCTGGACCGCTTGCATTGGCCCCGGCGTGTAATGTCTCAGACAAAACGCCATCTGAGTGGCCAGCGTTTTGCGCAGATCCGCCGGCATAACAATTTCGGAAATTGAACCCAAGCTCAGCGCCTCCTCTGGGTTCATGATCTCGCGCTCATAGCGCTGAGCCAGTAAGGCTTCCTCCGCCTTGATCAACACGTCGACGGCAGCCTCGGCTTCCGCTTTGGCCTTCTCTTCAGAGAGCCCACTCGATACCCGTGCCTGAGTTTCGGCGTCGAGCTGGGCCTCGCGGCCCGCGCGAATCTTTTTCAACTCATCTTTGTAAACGTACTCCACACCAGCGGGCCCCATCACGGCAACCCGGGTGGTCGGCAACGCGACGACGAAATCGGCACCCGTCGCGTAGTTGTTGTAGGACGCGTAAGCGCCTCCAAAGGCATTGCGCACCAGCACGAGAAAGCGCGGCGTCCGCAGGTCGACAATTGCGTCCAGCATCGCGCGTCCAGCCTGAACAATACCTCGATGCTCCTGCTCACTCCCCGGCAGAAATCCGGTGGTGTCCTCAAGAAAAATGACCGGGATGTTGTACAGATTGCAAAACCGAATGAAGCGCGCATTTTTATAGGCAGCATCGATGTCGATTTGCCCCGAGGCGACCGCAGAGTTGTTGGCAACAAACCCCACCACATTGCCGCCCATCCGGCCGAACGCCGTGATGGTATTGCGCGCGCGGTCTGCCTGCGTTTCCAGGAAATCGCCGTGATCACACAATTGCTGAATCAAAATACTGATATCTAGGGGCGTATTGAAGCCCGTCGGCGAGTTAAACGCCTTCTTCAGCAGAATGTCGATGTCGACTGTCTGTCGCTCTACAGGGTCGGAAGTCTCCCTGTAAGGTGCCAAAGATTGATTCGAGTCGGGCAGGTAACGTAGCAACTCGCGTACCTTTCTCAGCGCCGCGACTTCGTCTTCCACCACAAAATCGGTCACCCCCGTTTGACTGTGAACTGCCGGGCCGCCCAACTCATCCGGGGTGACGTCCTCGCCCAGCACACTTTTCACCACTCCAGGGCCGGTGAGACCGAAAAACGTATTCTTTGGCTGGATCAGGAAGCTGCCCTGACGTGGCAGGTAGCTGCCCCCGCCCGCATTGAAGCCAAACATGCACATGATGCTGGGCACGATGCCACTGATTTTTCTCAAAGCAGTGAAGGCGTCGGCATAGCCGTCGAGCCCGCCAACGCCCGCGGGTATGTAGGCGCCTGCCGAGTCATTAAGACCGACCAGCGGAATATGTCGCTTAGCCGCGAGTTCGAATAAACGCGCGAGCTTCTTGCCGTTCGTCGCGTCCATGGAGCCGGCGCGGACGGTAAAGTCGTGGCCGTAGACCGCGACATCTCGGCCGTCAACGCTAATGATCGCCGTGACCAGTGAGGCGCCATCTAGGTTTGGGCCCCAGTTTTGATACAACACATGAGGATCGTCATCCGCAAGGCAGCGAATGCGCTCCCATACCGTCATGCGACCTTTCAAATGCTGCCGCTGCCTGCTAGGGCTTCCAGCAGCAACATATGGCCGCTCGCGCAGCTCAGCACCCCGCTGCAACGTCGCCTCGTATCGTCCCACCTCAGAATCGTCAGCAACCGTCTGGGAAAACGGATTTTCCAATGACACGGCCGATCCGCTTTGGGCGGCCTCTTTGCTACCAGTACTCATGGATGATCTCTCAGGTTTGCGGCAGTCGTGGTGCCGGCGTCGGCAAAACCGCAGCTTCCGCGACTTAGGGCTCTGGGCACAGGCCGTGACATTACTTATCCTTGTATCTACCTGTCAATTTTACCCCTAATCCTTGTAGGGTTATGTATGGCGCTCTGCGGCAAAGTCACTGCTCTCGACTACACCCCCACCCTGACCGAGTGGGCTGATCGATTTTCCGATTTGCCCGGCTTTGTGTATCTCGATAGCGGCACAAACGAGCACGGCGCTGAACTTGAGATTGTGACCGCACTGCCTACGGCGACCCATCGGTTGCAAGATTATTCGGCAAACCTTGCCGACTGGATGACCGCGCTGGAAGCAGATTTGCACGCAGCCCGTGAGCGGCAGTCAATTATCGGCTCATCACGCTGCTTCAATGGCTGCGTGGCGATCGGCAGCCTTGACTACGACGCGCCAGCCAGAGCCCTTCGGGGGCAGGATCAACACGACTCTCGAACGGCCGGGAGCCTCTACCACTGGCTACTGGTTACCCATCGCCGCAGCCAGACCACCGAACTTCTGATACACCCGGACTGTCCGCCAACGACGCGGCAACGGGTCGCCGCGCTCCTTAATTCTGAAGGCCTCACTGCGTCCCTGGGCTTTGCCCTATCCCAGCCATTCCGTCCCGCTATCAGCAAACCGCAATATCAGGCGCACATCGCACGGATTCAAGAGTACATTCTGGCGGGGGACTGCTATCAGGTGAACTACGCTCAGCGCTTCGAAGCCTCCCTCGAGGGCGACGCCTGGGCCGCCTACCGTTTGGTCAGGAAGCAACTTGCCGGCGGATTCTCCGGTTTTATGCGCACCGCTGACGATCATTCGATTCTCTCACTTTCCCCGGAGCGCTTCCTGAGAATCGATCAAGGCACGGTGACCTCCCAGCCCATCAAAGGCACCGCACCGCGCCACAGCGATCCCGAGCGAGATGACGCACTCGCACAGTCGCTACTCACCTCAGAGAAGGATCGCGCTGAAAACGTGATGATTACCGACCTATTGCGCAACGATTTGGGCCAATTCTGCGAGGCGGGCAGCGTGAGCGTGACGGAGCTCTGCGGCCTGCATAGCTTTACCAATGTCCACCACTTAATTAGCACCGTAGAGGGCAAGATGGCGCCGGGAGTCAGTGCTGGTCAGATGCTGCTGGCCACGTCACCAGGTGGATCGATAACCGGGGCGCCCAAAAAACGCGCTGTCGAAATTATCGATGAGCTGGAGCCGACGCCTCGAGGCGCCTACTGCGGCTCACTATTTATCCTCGGCGGTGGAGATTGGCTGCAAAGCAGCATCGCGATCAGAACCTTAGAAGTAACGGGCAATGTGCTGCATTGCTGGGGCGGAGGAGGCATTACCGCCAGTTCACAGTGGGAGGCGGAGTATCAGGAAACGCTGGATAAAGTGGGACCTATCATGCGCGCACTCGAGGAAGCGGGTCAGTGCTCGGGCAACTGAATACCTTCATAAAGCGCTATCCGATCGGTGAGTTTGGCCCGAGAGAGCGCCTCCTGCACCAAATCACGGCCAAGATGGGGTGCCAGTTCATGGATAAAATCGTGCATGTAACCGCGCAGAAAGGTGCCCTTTCTAAACCCTAGGCTGGTCACCGAACTCGCAAACAAATGGGACACGTCGATCTTAACCAGATCATCATCCAGCGGCGGGTCGTAGGCCATGGCCGCTATTAAGCCGATACCCAACCCTAAGCGAACATAGGTCTTGATGACGTCAGAGTCGACAGCGGTAAACACTACCCGGGGCGTCAGGCCACGGTCGTTAAAGGCCTCATCTAACTTAGAGCGCCCCGTAAAGCCCGTGGTGTATGTCACGATAGGATGCTCCGCAATCGCCTCAAGCGAGCAGTGCGAAAGCGATGCCAAAGGGTGCCCCTTCGGCACTACCACGCAGCGATTCCAACGATAGCAAGGCAACGTAATCAAACTGGAAAACTGGTTGAGCGCCTCGGTGGCGATCACAAAGTCGACCTCCCCGTCTGCCGCCATCTGGGCAACCTGCGGAGGCGTCCCCTGCTTCATCACCAACGACACATCGGGGTAGCGAGCCATAAACCCTTTAATTACCTTGGGCAGCACATAACGCGCCTGCGTGTGAGTCGTTGCTATCGACAGGGTCCCCGAAGTCTCATCAGAGAACTCCTGCGCCACTTTTTTGATGGAGTCGGCCTTGCGCAGAATTTCTCCCGCCAAATCGAGAATGACCTCGCCCGCAGGTGTCACATGGGTCAAATGCTTACCGCTTCTCGCAAAAATTTCGACGCCCAGCTCGTCCTCGAGCAATCGAATTTGCTTACTGATTCCAGGCTGCGAAGTGAACAGGCTCTGGGCGGTCGCGGACACGTTGAGATCGTGGTGCGCCACCTCCCATATGTATCGTAACTGCTGCAGTTTCACGCTGAAATGGCCTACCGAATTGCCTCGATATCGCTCTGACATTACTCCCCTTTTCAGCGATTGACTACCGAAGAGGAATAAAATTCGGGTTTTTTATAAGCAAATTAGTCGGCGTTGGCGACGCCGTGAGGAACATGACCCGTTGGAACGTGCCCAGCCGCATCGCGACAGTGCACTTGCTGGTCATCAAAAAACACATCGGCGCCATACGCCTTCAAAAATTCGGTTTTGGTCAATCCGCCAAGAAAGATGGACTCGTCAATGCGCACATCCCACGCCCGCAGTGTTCGGATGACGCGCTCGTGAGCCGGTGCGGACCGAGCAGTCACTAGCGCCGTGCGAATAGGTGGATGCTCCGCCGGGAGCGCTTGCTGTAGTCGCTGCAAAGCAGCCAGAAAATTCTTAAAGGGTCCGCCCGTTAAAGGCCTCTTGCGCGCTGCATCTTCGCTGGCAGCAAACGCATCCAGTCCGTCGCGCTTGTAAATCTGCTCTGCTTCATCGGAGAACAACACGGCGTCTCCGTCAAAAGCGAAACGCAGCTGGTCATCTTCTGTCGCAGCGCTCGCATTGGATACCAACGTGGCCGCCGCCACGCCGTGATCCAGCGCCACACGGACGTCACCGCCCTCCGCAGAAAGAAATAATTGGCAACCAAATGCCTCGATGTACCGCCATGGCGGCTCACCACCGCAAAAAGCCGCCCGGGTAATGCCCAACCCGTGATGCTCAATAGAGTTGAAGACCCGCAGCCCGGTGTCAGCACTGTTGCGCGAAAGCAGTATCACTTCGATACCCAGCGAGTCGGGCAACTGGCTGTTGAGCGCCAGCAATTTTTTGACCATGGGAAAAGCCTGCCCGGGCGCGAGCGTCTCGTCTTCCTTTTCTATCTGGTAGTCAGAATAGGCGTCTAGGCCTTCTTGCTCGAAAATACGGTGCGCGTCGTCAAGGTCAAACAGCGCCCGCGACGAAATCGCGATCACTAGCTTTTGCGCAGCGGTCTCTGTCACGGCTGCGAGCTCGACTCCGCGGCGGAACTTCGCCGGCTGAAGTAGCTGCGCGACAACTTAAATACAACAGGCGACAGCAGGAGCAAAGCAATCAGGTTGGGGATGGCCATAAAGGCATTGAGCGTATCGGCGACCAACCAGATCAACCCCAAGTCAGTGCCGGCCCCGACGGGTATGGCTAACACCCAGAGGATTCTGAATGGCAGGATACCCTTAGTACCAAATAGGTATACAACACAGCGCTCCCCGTAAAAAGACCAGCCGATCATCGTGGTGGTCGCAAACAGCACTACCCCAAGGGTCACTATCAGCTCCCCGCCGGGCAAGGCGGAGCCGAAGGCAGAAGCGGTCAAGCTTGCGCCCGATATCCCAGATTCAAGGACACCGGTCAGCATAATGACCAGCCCGGTCATCGTGCAGACCACGAGCGTGTCAATAAAGGTGCCGAGCATGGCTACCAGCCCCTGCTCAACCGGCTCGTTGGTTTTTGCGGCCGCATGTGCGATCGGCGCACTGCCAAGGCCCGCCTCATTAGAGAAAATACCGCGGGCAACGCCAAAGCGGATCGCCGCCCACACCGTTGCGCCCGCAAAGCCGCCCGCCGCGGAAGCACCGTTAAACGCACTGTCGACAATGGTCGCCAGCGCACCGGGCACCTCTTCAATATGCAGCCCAATAACAATCAAGCTCATCAGAACGTAGGCAATCGCCATTGCCGGGACAATGGCGCTGGCCGTAGCCGCGATGCGCTGAATCCCACCGAGAATAACCGCCCCGACCACAACCATTAAAACCCCGCCGGTGAGTGCCCAGGGGATCTGAAACTGGTCGCCCAACACTTGCGCGACGGAATTGGACTGGACAGTGTTTGCGAGACCAAAGCCTGCCATGCTCCCAAACAGAGCGAAGGCCCCACCCAGCAAGGCATAACGCGGGCCTAGCCCATTGCGAATGTAATACATGGGGCCACCGCTGTAGCCACCACGGTCATCCTGCTCTCGATACCGAACTGCCAGCACGGCTTCGGCATACTTCATCGCCATCCCGAACAGCGCCGTGAGCCACATCCAGAAGAGCGCGCCCGGCCCGCCAAGGGTGATGGCCGTCGCGACGCCGGCGATATTGCCCGTACCGATGGTCGCACTGAGGGACGTCATTAACGCCCTGAAGGGCGGAATATCGCCCTCGCCCTGCCCCTCGAAACCGCCCAGCAGCAACCGAAACGCAAAACCCAGGCGCCGCCAGGTCAAAAACCCCAACCCAAGGGTCAGAAAAATGCCGGTACCAAGCAGCAGCACCTGCATGGGCACACCCCAGGCCCATGCGTTGATTTCGACGATTAAGGCTTCCATTGCGCGAGTTTCTCTCAAATCAGTATGCGTGTTCAGCATATCAGTGCTTTGCGCGGCCTGACTAACGCCAACCCGCCCCCCAAGCCCGCCTCAATAAAGCGAGACGGCCTCAATTGCAGCAGTCCTCAGATCGCGCCCGATGCAGCGTTGACTAGCTGGGGTTCGTGGGCAAACAATCCGAACACGCCCCCCGTATGAACAAAAATGATGTCGTCGACGTCGCGGTAAAAATCTTCTCGGAGATCAGCGACCAAACCGTGAAACGCCTTACCCGTGTATACCGGGTCGAGCACGATGCCCTCCAGCCTGGCTAGCTCGGAGATCAATTCATACACCGGCGGGTCGGCCCGCCCATACCCCGGACCGACCGAGTGGTCGCGGGTGTGCGGGGTCAAATCTATACGAGGTAGCTGCGGCCAGCGCGCCAGAGAGGCCTCCCAATCTGCGGCCACGCGGCGATTAAACCAGTCAGCATCGTCGCAGACAGCATAAGCCACGACATCGAGTGGCAGATCGAACAGCGCGACACCCGCGGTCAGACCGGTCTGCGTCCCCGCGGAGCCGGTTGCCAGCGTCAGCGCGGCACGCTCGATTCCGTGATGCTCAAGATCAACCCGCAGCTCCTCAGCGGCGGCGATATAACCCCATACACCCAGACTGTCACTGCCGCCGGTCGGGATCATCAACGCAGGTCGCCCCGCCTCGGCAAATTCTGACTCCAGCCGCGCGTATATCTTCTTTAACTGCCTCGCCCACTCGTTGGCCGGCAAAATTTCAAAGGAGGCCCCAGCCAGCTGGTCTAGCAGAAAATTCCCGGTGTTCTGCTCTGGCTCGTCATCGGCACGCAGCACCAAATGACAATCGAGGCCCAACTGAGCGGCTACCAGCGCCGTCGCCCGGCAATGGTTGCTATGCACGCCACCGCATGTGACCAGCGTCCAGAAGCCTTGCTCCAAAGCATGAGCCGCGATGAATTCCAACTTGCGGATTTTGTTGCCTGTCAGCACAGACCCCGTCAGGTCATCGCGCTTTATCCAGATTCTTTTACCCCCACCCCAGGCATCTGAGGCGCGCGACAACAACTGCAGTGGTGTGGGAATCCTCGCCAGATCAAGGCGCGGTGGGTACTTAATCGGACTCAACGCCAACCGACTTCAGCGTGCCTTTCGGCAGAACTGATGTCACGTGCACCTTCTGAAACTTCAGGTCCACATTATTCCCGACTGAGAGCACCAGATAGTTATCGTCCAGCCCGCTGATTTTCCCCAGCATGCCAGAAGAAAGCGCGACCTCATCTCCTTTCTTGAGTGCAGCCACCATCGACGCATGCTCCTTCTGGCGCTTACGTTGAGGGCGAATGGTGGTGAAGTACATAAACAACAAAATCCCCACCATCATGAGCGGCAGGAACAGCCCTCCACCCTGCGGCGGCTGGCCGCCGGCCTGAGCATATGCTTGAGGTATCAACATGAATCAGCCTCCTGTGAACGAGGCGCCACTCTAAGCCCTGCGGTCGTTTTCAACAACACTCGCGGGCTCAACCCGGCTTTGAAATATCAAAATCAATTGTTAGGGGCGCGTGATCAGAGAAACGCTCATCCCGGTAGATGGACTGACGCCGACCCGTTCCCGATAACCCGGGCGTCGCGAGCATGTAATCGAGCCGCCATCCTACGTTGTTGGCCCAGGCCTGGCCGCGGTTCGACCACCAAGTGTAGAGATCAGCCTCGTCCGTAATTTCGCGAAAAATATCTACCCAGCCAAGACGGTCGTAGATTCGGTCTAACCAAGCTCGCTCATGGGGCATAAAGCCAGAATTTTTCTGATTGCTACGCCAGTTCTTCAAATCGATATTTTGGTGACAGGTGTTCCAGTCAGCACAAATGATGAACTCCCTGCGCTTACGACGTAGCTTCGTCAAATGCTCATAAAAGGGCTCCATGAAGCCGTCTTTCCGGGCCTGAGCGACATCCGAAGCCGAGCCTGATGGCACGTAAAGGGACACAACACTCAGTCCGGGAAAATCCACCTGAATATAACGCCCTTCTGAATCGACGATCTCCCAATCGAGGCGCGTGATGACCTTTTGCGGTTTTTGCTTGCAGTAGATGGCCGTGCCTGAGTAACCCGGGCGCTCCGCCTCGTTGTAGTAACAATGGTAGCCCTTGGGGTAAAAGATGGCGTCGGTCAGCTGCTCTTCCTTGGCCTTAATCTCCTGTATGCACACCACATCCGCCCTCTGTTGTGCGAGCCAGTCGAAAAAGCCCTTACGTGCCGCAGCGCGGATGCCATTGGTATTACAGGTGATGACTCGATACATGGAATGTCCGCCGCTGCGCTCAGCCGATTGGCTGCGCAGTCAAACAAACTCCAGTGCACAACACAACAGAGAAACGGATTACCCGCGGGTGGCCCGCCGGGCTAACACACCGATAACGGATCGAGCACGGAGCCCAGAAAAACAAAGCAGATCTGCAGAGAGACTTTACGAGCAGCAGCGGGGCCAGAGCCGCGGCGTGGGGATCTTGTTGTAGGGGGAGTCATGCTCCGAACTGTGTCTTTTTCCCTCGCGCCGCATTGGTAGATTAGGCAGGTAGGGGCTGGCTGTCCAAGATCTATCCCCCATTTGCAGGTGACTGTTTAGATCGAAACGCTATGATAGCGGCCCGTCCTCAATCTCCGGGCCCACAGCAGCCGCCTCACAACCCGGGGCGCTTTTTTAAGATTGGCGACCCGGAAAACCCGCTTCTATACTGCCGCCCATTAGCCCCGTGCTGCGAACAAACATTTAGGCTCAAGAAACCCGTGCGTGTGACCCTCCTAGCGAATCGAGATCTAGCCAGCAATTTTGCACTGAACTTGCTGCTACCGGAGCTTTCACAGCGCCATGAACTGCAGGTGCTGTGCTCTGATCAGGTCGGAAGCAGGCCCACCGCGGCCGGCCTTGATACGGTCAAATTTTTTGAGCAGACGCTCCCCAATGAACTGCTCTTTCCGCTCATAGACGCGCAAAAGATCGAAGGCGAACTACTCACTTTCAGAGGGCTGAGCCGCTATCTGGATAAACCAATAGCCAGCTTGAACCATCCCAATACAAAAGAAGGGTTAAGTCGACTGGCAGCGACCCGCCCTGATATTGTGATGTGCATACGCTATGGCTGCATTCTCGATATGGACGCGCTCTCCATCCCAAGGCTTGGCGTTTTGAATCTTCACTCAGGAAAGCTGCCCGAATATCGGGGGGTGATGGCGACTTTCTGGGCCATGCTGGCCGGTGACGACGAACTCTGCACAACACTGCATTGGATCCATGACGCTACCATCGACACAGGCCCCATCATCAGCATTCAAAGTACCGTACGGGAGCAGTCTGCCTGTTATCTCAGTAACACGCTGAGGCTGTATCCCACAGGGTGTGAGGCAGCGATCTCGGCGATCAATGCGGTTGCAGCAGGTGACACCCTGTCGCTGCTCGAGCGCCCAGCAAGTGCGCGGTACTTCTCTTTCCCAGACGAAACTGCCCTCGCAGAGGGGCAGTCAGCTGGCCTTCGGTGGGTCAACCCCGACTTCGTGGCGAGATTCCTGAGTCGCTACCAGCCATAATTGTCGGGGCAGCTACTTAGCCAGCCATGAAACCTGTGGCATAATGCGGTAAAAATACCGATTTCGTCGGACTCAAACACTTCTAGGCGCACAAACGGACTTACGAAAGATGTGTAAGACACTGTTTATAAATAGGTATCCTTACAAATAGGCTAAATTACGCACTCATTTGCAATTTGCTTGATTTTTGTTTCGTTTTGCAACATTATTGGTCCAAGTCAGGACGACGGGCGTGTTTCGGGTGGCCAAGGAAGGCCATAAGACCCAGGCC
>JBELDB010000018.1:0-24982 GCA_042094525.1 Congregibacter sp.
GAGGAGCGCCGCGGCCAGGATGTCATTCAGAAGTTGACGGATGACTATGTGGCCAAGGTGGAGGCCGCTCTTGGCGAAAAAGAAACCGATCTGATGGCAATCTGAGGCCCGAGGGAAGCTCTCTTGCAAGCCTCTGAGATTCAGCTCCGCAGCGTTCCACGCCACCTCGCGATCATCATGGATGGCAACAATCGCTGGGCGCGCCGTGAAGGCTATCCGGGGGTAGCTGGGCATCGAGCGGGCGCCGAGGTCGTACGCGAGATTATATCCGCCTGCGAGTCCCGGGGGATTCGCTATCTCACGTTGTTTGCATTTTCCAGTGAGAACTGGGGAAGACCCAGAGCGGAGGTGCGGGCTTTGCTTGCGCTACTGTCTCGCTATCTCCGAAACGAAGTGACCAAGCTGGTGTCTGACGGCGTCCGGCTCCGCGTCATCGGCAGGCGCGATCGCTTCAGTCCTCGCCTGCAACAATTGATCGCCAAAGCAGAGGCTGAGACTGAGGCCGGTGAGCGAGCGACACTGACCCTTGCACTGGACTATGGTGGCCGCTGGGACGTGGCGCAGGTTACCCAGTCCCTTGCGCGAGACGTTCTGTCTGGAGCGATGCAGCTAGACGACATCGATGAAGAAGCCATCTCGCAACGGCTCGCTACAGCAGATCTACCCGACCCTGATCTTTGCATCCGCACAGCTGGTGAAACGCGCATCTCCAACTTTCTCCTTTGGCAGTTCGCGTACGCAGAGTTTTGGTTTACGGAGGTACTCTGGCCTGACTTCGACGAGACGGTACTGGATCTCGCGTTGGCCGATTACGCGGTGCGGGAGAGGCGCTTTGGTGTTCGCCCCCTGCTGCATCGGTACTAAACACGGTTGGGGGATAGGCTCATGCTCCGGCAAAGAGTGATTACAGCACTGATTCTCGCGGGAGCCCTCATTGCCACCCTGCTATTCGCGCCCTATCCCGTCCAGTGTGTGCTGTTTGCTGCGGTCGCTTCCGCGGGCGGCTGGGAGTGGTCAGCTTTGGCGGGAGCCCGCTCGACACGCGCCCGGCTGGCCTATACGGCGGTTGTTCCGCTGTTATGTTGGGGCCTCTGGGTCGTGCTCGAGATGGACGGTGCCCAGACTGCCACGGCAGCACAGCCGCTCCTCGCGGCCGCGACCTTGTTGTGGTCGGCGATGTTATTAGGGCTGAAAAACTATCCCAACGGTCGCAGCTTGTGGAGGCGGACGTCGATTCGGGCGCTGATGGGGTGGGCCATGCTCACGGCGACTTGGTTGGCCGTATCAATTTGCCTGACACTCTCCAACGGCCCGGCGGTGCTTTTCCTAATGATACTAACGGTCGCTACGGCGGATATCGGTGCCTACTTCGCCGGTCGGCGCTTTGGCCGACACCCGTTGGCTGCGGATATCAGTCCGGCGAAGACTTGGGAAGGTTTCTGGGGTGGCCTGCTCTGTGTGACGGCGCTGGTGACGGTGGTATGGCAAAACCTGCCTCTGTCGCAATTACACCTTGGTTGGGGATCATTAGTTGCTTTGGGCCTCGCCACAGCCGGTGCGTCGGTGGTTGGAGATCTGACGGTGAGCTTGCTCAAGCGAGAAGTCGGGTTGAAAGACTCGGGATCTTTACTCCCCGGTCACGGCGGCCTGCTTGATCGCCTCGACAGCATTTGTGGTGCGGCGCCCGTGTTTGTCTTGGGTCTCCTGTTGGTCGGGTATTGAAATGCGTCAGGTAGCCGTACTGGGTGCGACGGGATCGATTGGCATGTCCACTCTCGATGTGATCTCCCGTCACCCTAGCCGCTACCGGGCGACGCTGCTGGCGGCGCATCGATCTGTCGACGAGATGGAAAATCTGTGCAGGGCACATCAACCTTCACACGCAGTAATGAGTGATCCTGACGCCGCCGCAGCACTAGCAATTCGCCTCTCAGATCTATCTACCGTCGCCGTTGTGTCTGGTGCTGAGACACTCGACACGCTGGTGGCAGGTGACGCTGTGGATTCGGTGGTGGCCGGTATTGTCGGTTTCGCGGGTCTGCGGCCAACACTGAGCGCCGCTCGCGCTGGCAAAACGATTTTGTTAGCGAATAAAGAGGCGCTGGTTAGCGCGGGTGGCTTGTTTATGGAGGCTGTCCGGCAAGGCGGTGCCACCTTGCTGCCGGTCGACAGCGAGCACAACGCCATGCATCAGTGCCTGCCCGTTGCATCGGATGGCTTGCCCGATATGACGGACGTGGAAAAAATTGTCCTGACTGCTTCAGGGGGGCCATTCAGAGGTCGATCCAGATCGGCTCTGGAGGCTGTCACACCTGCAGAAGCCTGCGCGCACCCCAATTGGTCGATGGGTCAAAAAATTTCGGTGGATTCTGCAACGCTGGCGAATAAAGGTCTTGAGCTTGCGGAGGCGTGCTGGTTGTTTGACCGAAGACCAGATCAGATCGAGATTGTGGTGCATCCGCAAAGCATTGTGCATTCAATGATTCGATACCGGGATGGCTCGGTATTGGCGCAGCTGGGCCAACCGGACATGCGGACACCTATTGCCTACTGCCTCGCTTGGCCAGAGCGCGTCGATGCGGGGGTGGAACCGCTGGACATTGTCGCTGCAGCGCGGCTCGATTTTGAGGCGCCCGACCTCGATGCTTTTCCTTGTCTTAGGCTGGCGCAGTGGGCAATTACACAGCCTGGTGGCATGTGTGTATTTAGCGCCGCCAACGAAGTCGCGGTAGCAGCCTTTCTTTCCGAGGAGATCCGCTTCATCGATATTGACCGTGTGATCGAAGCGACTCTGAAAGAGGTTGATTTGTTGGAACCTGACAGCCTCGACGCGGTCCAAGCCCTTGATAATAAAGCGCGCGAGACCGCGGCTAGATATGTTGCGAGTGAGCTCACTCGCCAGGAACGGTAGGGCATGGCAGTGGTGGACACGGTACAAACGGTATTCGTTGCCTTGGCGACCTTCGCCATTGTTGTGACGATTCATGAATATGGCCATTTTTGGATGGCTCGCCGCGCAGGCGTCAAGGTGCTGAGATTTTCCATTGGTTTCGGGCGGCCCTTGTTGCGGTGGCAGGGTAAGGATGAGACCGAGTACGTGGTTGCAGCCATCCCTCTCGGTGGTTATGTCCGCATGGCGGATGAGCGAGACGAAGAAATCGCGGAGGCGGACCGACCGCGCGCGCACAATCGTCAACCCGTGAGTAAGAGGATGGCCATCGCTGCCGCAGGCCCCATCGCCAATTTTTTGCTGGCTATTGTTGTCCTTTGGGTGCTTTTTCTCAGGGGAGAGGTGGGAGTCGTTCCGGTGGTCGATGCGGTCGTGCCTGGCTCCTTGGCGCACACTGCCGGGCTTGAATCGGGGCAGGAGATTGTCAGGGTTGACGGTCGCGAGACGCCGACAGTCGCCGCGGTCAATTTTGCACTGCTGGAGCGTCTGGGGGATACCGGTGCCCTAAAACTGGCAGTGCGGTACGCGGGTTCTGACGCCCTGAATGAATCTGAGGTGCCGATTACTCAATGGCTGAGGGGCGAGGAAGAGCCCAATCTCCTGCAGGCGTTCGGAGTGACGATTCGTATGCCGCCGGTGCTGCCCGTTGTTGGCAGCCTCATTGAGGATGGCGCGGCCGTGCAAGCGGGGTTCAAACCCGGCGATATCATTCTTAGTGCAGACGGAGCTGCGATGCCGCTGTGGATGGATTGGGTGACCTACGTGCGAGCCCGACCGGATCAGCCGATCTCAGTAGTGCTGGAGCGCAAAGGCACTCGCCAACAACTTGTGGTGACACCTGCCGGCGTGGTGTCTGAGGGCGAGAGGATTGGGTCAGTGGGTATGGCTGTGGAGTTGCCTGTGATCCCTGAAGCCCAACAACGGCACTTTGAGCGCGGGCCCGCAGAGGCATTGGTAGCGTCGGTTAAGAGAACCGCGGATCTTGTGGCGTTCACATTCAAATCGATTGGCAGAATGCTGCAGGGACTCATCTCTCCCAGCAACTTGTCGGGCCCTATCACCATCGCCAAAGTCGCAGCCTCGACTGCGGAGGCCGGCTGGGTAGCGTGGTTAGGGTTTTTGGCGTTGCTCAGTGTCTCTCTGGGGGCTCTGAATCTGCTGCCCATCCCGGTGCTTGATGGGGGTCACTTGGTGTTCTATGCGTTCGAAGCTATTTTTGGGAGGCCTTTGCCCGACCGGTTGCAGATGGTGGGTTTTCAGGTTGGCATCGTTTTAGTGCTGAGTATCATGGTGTTTGCGCTGTATAATGATTTTTCTAAATTTTGATTCCACACCATGATGAGTCCCAACGCCCCTCACTCAAGACCGATGGGTCTTTATGTTTCCTGCTATTCGGGCACCTGTGGTGCGCCCGTCACCGGTCGAGATATCGCTGAATCATGCCAATGAGGGGCTTACACAAGGAGCGGGGTAGCCGCCTCGCCGCGATCTTCGCGCTACTGGTCAGTCTGGGTTTCGGGCATCTCGTGGCCGCTCAAATAGAACCTTTCGTCATTCAGGATATTCGCGTTGAGGGGCTGCAGCGCATCTCTCCGGGAAGCGTATTTGCGGCACTACCCGTCGGGGTAGGTGACAGAGTCGATACCTTTGCAGTGCGTGCGGCTGCGAAAAGCCTGTTTGCGTCGGGTAACTTCGATGACATTTCTATCGCCCGAGACGGGGGTGTCCTGGTTGTCGTTGTCGCTGAGCGACCGAGCATCAGTGAAATCACGATTGACGGTAATAAAGCCATTGAGACTGAAGCCCTGCTGGACGGTCTGAAGGGGGCAGGTTTGGCTGTCGGACAGGTGTTTCAGAGATCGACGCTCGAGGGCATGCAGCTTGAATTGCAGCGACAATATGTTCTTCAAGGGCGTTATGACGCCACGATCGACTCTGAGGTGATTGCGGAGCCGCGAAACCGGGTATCAATCGCCATTGATGTCAACGAAGGAACCGTGGCGACCATTCAGCACATCAACGTAGTCGGCAACACCATTTTTAGCGACGAGGATCTACTAGACCTTTTCGAGCTGAAGACAGGAGGGTGGTTCTCCTTTTTCACCAGCGACAATAAGTACTCCAAAGAGAAGCTGACATCTGATTTTGAAACGCTCTCCTCGTATTACCTCGACCGGGGCTATTTGCAGTTCAACATCGATTCGACGCAAGTGGCGGTGTCCCCGAACAAAGAAGAGGTCTATATCACCGCTAACGTGACTGAGGGCGCAAAGTTCACGATTAGTGAAGTTGGCCTCAGTGGCGATCTGGTGTTACCCGAGGAGGACCTGAATCGCTTTCTTATCGTGCAACCGGAGCAGGTCTACTCGCAGCAGCTTGTGACTGCCACCGAAGACTACCTCACCCGTCGTCTTGGTAACGAAGGCTACAACTTCGCCAAGGTCACGGGGATGCCGGAGATCGATGAAGATAACAGCACCGTGGTCATGAAGTTTTTCATTGATCCCGGTAAGAGAACCTACGTTCGCCGCATCAATTTTGCGGGGAATATGACGACCATGGACGATGTTCTGCGTCGGGAAATGCGGCAGATGGAATCTGCCCCCGCCTCCGCGGCGTCGATAGAACAGAGTCGCATCCGATTGGAAAGACTGGGGTTCTTCAAGACTGCCGCGGTTGAGACAAATGAGGTGCCCGGGTCAGACGATCTGATCGATGTCGATTTTACGGTGGAGGAGCAATCTTTCGGCTCTATTGGCGGCAGCCTTGGCTACGCGCAGGATGCAGGATTGATCCTTGGTCTGAATCTGCAACAAAACAATTTCCTGGGCACCGGCCGCAGAGTCGGGATTTCACTCAACTCTTCCCGTTATCAAGACGTGATCAGTCTGAATTACACCAATCCGTATTTCACTGAGGACGGTGTCAGCCGCGGCTTCGGTATTTTCTATCGCAAAACAGACTTATCCAAGATCAATGTGGCGAGCTACACCACGGACACGTGGGGTGCCACCATGAACTTCGGCTATCCGATCAGCGAGACCCAGCGGCTGGGTTTCTCTTTGGGAGTAACAGACACCAAAATTACCTCTGGTCAGTACGCTGTGCAGGAAATCGCGGCCAGTCCTCGAGTAGCGCCTGAGATTGAGTATTGGTATTACTCGACGCTGCAGCCCGACGGCACCTATGCAGCTGCAGAGGTGCTGGAACCGATTGATACCATTCCACTTTCAGCATTGTCGCCTCCTGAAAACGATGGATTTTTGGACCTTAATGGCGACCAGTACCTGAACTGGAGCCTCACGGGTAGCTGGATACAGTCCACCTTGAACCGCGGCCAGCTGGCGACGCGCGGCGCTTCCCAGTCGGTTTCTCTCGAGGTGGCAGTGCCGCTGTCTGACTTGGAGTTCTTTAAGCTAAATTACCGAGGAGAGGTCTATTTCCCGCTGTTTGGCGAGTTCACGCTTCATCTGAGGGGTGAGCTGGGCTATGGCGATGGGTACGCGGATACCTCTGAGTTGCCGTTCTACGAGCACTTTTTCGCTGGCGGTTTTGGCTCGGTGCGGGGCTACGAGTCCAATACATTGGGTCCACGATCGACGCCGCCGGCAGTTTACGCTGCCAATACGGCAGTCACGGCTATTGATGAAAATGGTCGCCCAACGGAAGTTGGCGGTCCCGATGGGCGAGGTTTCGGCTACGCCATCGATCCGGCGACGGGCAAGGTACCGGTACAGCAGTTTTATAACGAGCCTGACCCCTTTGGTGGAAACGTTTTGATTGAGGGGAGTGCGGAAGTGCTGTTTCCGATGCCTTTCATTAAGGATCGAAGCTCTTTGAGATCCGCCTTATTTTTCGATGTGGGCAATGTTTTCAATACAAATTGCCGTGAAAATCAGGTGAATTGTTTTGGTATCGATGCCGGTGAATTACGATATTCTGTCGGAATTGGCGTAACGTGGCTGTCGGGTTTCGGTCCGCTGACCTTCAGTTTGGCGAAGCCTCTGAACGCCAGTCCTATTGATGAGAGGGAAGTCTTCCAGTTCACGCTGGGCAGGGGCTTCTGACGCTTAAGAAAATGGAGATTTTTCAATGAACGCACGTGTCTGGTTGGCAGGCTTTTTGATGGCCGTTTTGCCATCGATCGTTCTGGCTCAGGGCAGAATTGCCGTCGTGAACCTCGAGCAGGCGATTCTACAAACTGACGTGGCTCAGCAACGGTTAGAGGAATTTGAGGCCAATGAAGACTTTGCATCCGACAAGTCTCAGTTTGATGCCTTGCGCGCTGAATTGGATCAATTGGTGAAAGATTTCCAGCGCGATCAGGCGGCGATGAGCGAGGAAGATCAGGTTGGTGCTAGGCAGAAAATGGCCAGCAAGCAGTCTGATCTTGAATATGTCGCCAAGAAGCTTCAAACACTGCAGACACAGAATGCTCAGCGTGTGATGCAGGAGTTGGCGCCTCAGGCCCAGGAAGTGTTGCGCGAGATTATCGAAACCGATCAGATTGGTCTCCTGCTGCAGCAGCAGGCGGTCATTCACGCCGACCTAGGCTATAACATCACGGCGAAAGTGTCGGACAAGATGAACCAAATGGGCGCTGAATAAGCGCCATGACCACCCTCGGGGAGCTCGCCAAGGCCTTGGAGCTCGAGCTCCGAGGGGATCCGGCGCGCTCCATCGCCAGTCTGGCGGCACTAGAGTCCGCTACCGCTAATGACCTGAGCTTTGTCTCGGAAAAAAAACATCTTCCTAAAGTGTCTGATACCCGTGCGGGCGCGCTGATCTTGCACCCTGACTGGGCCGAGGCCTGGTCTGGCTGCACATTGCTGAGCGACGCGCCCTACGTGGCGTTTGCCAAAGCGACCCAGATCTTTGATAACCACCCTCCGGCAAGTGGCCAGGTCCATCAGAATGCCTCCGTCGCGGATAGCGCGCGCATCGGTGCCGATGTCACCATTGATGCGGGCGCCTGCGTAGAGGCAGACGCGGTGCTAGGAGATCGTGTCTGGATTGGCGCGGGTGCCTACATTGGCCATGGCGCGAGCATAGGTGCCGATACGGTGATCAAGCCCGGCGTCGTGATTTGTCACGCGGTGAAAATCGGCCGGCGCTGCACGATCCACCCCAACGCAACGATTGGTGCAGATGGCTTTGGCTACGCACCCAGCGCAGAGGGTTGGGTGAAAATCGAGCAGCTTGCGACGGTTGTGATTGGCGACGATGTTGAAATTGGGTCCAACTCAACGGTCGATCGCGGTGCGCTCGAGGACACGGTGGTGGAAGATGGCGTGATTATCGATAACCTTGTGCAACTCGGGCATGGGGTGCAAGTCGGCCGTCAGACGGTAATTGTCTCTCAAGTAGGGGTCTCCGGTAGCACGAAAATTGGCGCCCGATGTGTGATTGCGGGGCAGGCGGGCCTAGCGGGACATCTCGTGATTGCCGACGACGTACACATCGGCGGTCAGGGCAGGGTGGCGAGCTCGGTCACCGAAGCGGGGCACTATTCATCCGGCACGCCCATTCAACCGCTCAGGTCCTGGCTGAGGAGCGCATCAAGATTTACCCAATTAGATCAGATGGCGAAGCGTATTACGGAACTGGAGAAAGCCACCGGTTTCGATCAGCAAGAGGATGACAAGGCGTGACACTCGACATTGAAGAAATTCGTAATCGACTCCCGCACCGATACCCGTTTTTGCTGGTCGATAGAGTGGTATCGGTAGAGCCGGGCGAGCGTATTGAGGCCTACAAAAACCTCAGCATCAATGAGCCGTTTTTTGACGGCCATTTTCCCGGTATGCCGGTATTCCCCGGTGTGCTGCTGCTCGAGGCTATGGCTCAAGCGGCGGGTATTCTGGGTTTTGTTACGATGGATAAAACTCCCGCGGACGGCTCGATTTACTACTTCGTGGGTGCCGATAACCTGCGCTTTAAGCGGCCCTGTGTGCCGGGTGATCAAGTCATGTTGTATGCCAGTATTGTGAGCGAGCGGCGGGGTGTCTGGAAGTTTGAGGTCGAGGCTCGCGTCGATGACGAGTTGGCGGCATCGGGCACCATTCTCTGCGCCAATCGGTGACCTGTGATTCATGAGACCGCCATCGTCGACCCCGATGCACGCCTGCATGATTCTGTGGAGGTGGGTCCATGGACATTCATTGGACCCGGCGTAGAGATTGGTGAGGACACCAAAATCGAATCTCATGTCGTGATCAAAGGCCCTACAAAAATCGGTGCGCGTAATCACATTTATCAATTTTCGACAGTGGGTGAGGCGACGCCCGATCTGAAGTACCGTGACGAGCCAACGCAGCTCCACATTGGCGATGACAACGTGATTAGGGAGAACGTCACGATCCATCGTGGGACGGTACAGGATCGCGCGCTGACCTCGGTGGGGCATCGCAATCTCATTATGGCCTATGTCCACATAGGTCACGACAGTGTCGTGTGCAGCGACACTATTTTAGTAAACAACACGGCGCTGGCCGGTCATGTTGAGATTGGAGACTGGGCGATTCTTTCGGGATATACCCTAGTGCATCAGTTTTGCAAGATCGGGGCTCACAGCTTCAGCGGTATGGGCACTTCAATTGGTAAGGATGTCCCTGCATTTGTGACGGTGGCGGGCAGTCCGGCCGAGGCGAAAACGATCAATGCGGAGGGATTACGCCGGCGCGGGTTTGATAACGGCGAAATCTCCGAATTGCGCAGAGCTTTCAAAATTCTCTACCGTCAGGGTCTCACCCTCGATGTGGCTCTGGAGCGTCTGGAGAGTATGGTTGACGAAACCCCCAGCGTGCAGACGCTGATTGATTCGCTCAAGCAATCCCAGCGAGGCATTGTCCGTTAGTGTCGACCGATACGCTGCGCCTGGGAATATGCGCGGGTGAAGCCTCCGGCGACATTCTGGCGGGCTCGGTCTTGCGCAGCTGGAAGCAGCGGGGAACTCAACTGGATTTAGCTGGCATTGGCGGTGAGCGAATGCAAGCAGAGGGCCTCAATTCGATCTGTGCTATCGACCGGTTGGCTGTTATGGGGTTGGTCGAGCCTTTGAAGCGCCTTCCGGAACTGTTGTCACTCAGGCGCCAATTGATCTCACAACAAAACACCTTCGAGCCTCAGCTGTTTGTCGGAATCGACAGCCCGGATTTTAATTTACCCGTGGAGCGCCGGCTAAAATCTTCGGGGATGCGCACTGCACATCTCGTCAGCCCGTCGGTATGGGCGTGGCGTCGGGGCCGCCTTAAAGGCATTAAGCAGTCGGTTGATAAAATGCTGTGCTTGCTGCCGTTCGAAGTGGATATTTACGAGCAAGCTGGAATTGATGCCGTCTGTGTGGGTCATCCGCTGATTGATGAGTTGCAACAATTACCCGCTAGTGATGATCTCAGGCGTTCTCTCGGACTGCCGACTGATAAAACAGTGCTCGCGGTACTGCCCGGCAGTCGCGAGGCTGAGGTCCGTCACCTGATGCCTTTATTTGCCTCAGTCATGAAGTTGCTGCATCAGCGGCACAGCGAAGTCCATTTTGTCATCCCTGCCGCAAACGCTCAGCGGCACGACCAAATTCAATCAGCGCTACAACACACGGATCTGCCCGTCAGCCTCGTTCTTGGCCAAGGTCGTGAAGTCATGCACTCCAGCGACGCCATTCTGATTGCATCTGGCACGGCGACACTCGAAGCGATGTTGATGCGCAAACCCATGGTGATCAGTTACCGCATGGCGAGAATATCGTGGAGCATCTTGTCTCGCATGGTGAAGACGCAGCACGTGGGTTTGCCCAATATTCTCGCCGGCGAAGAGATCGTGCCGGAACTGTTGCAGCATCAAGCGACACCGTCTGCGCTCGCCGATGCAGTTTCACGGGTGTTGGATGGGGCTGGCGCACATCAGGTCCTGCGTTTTGATGAATTGGCAGGCGTGATCGGAAATAACTTCGCCGAGCGCACTATCGACGCGCTACTGCCTCTGGTCGAGGGGCGATGACCCCCCCAGACCTATTTGAGAGCACAGCCGGTCATCTGGTGGCAGGCGTCGATGAAGTCGGAAGAGGGCCGTTGGCCGGCGATGTGGTGGCGGCTGCCGTTATTCTGAATCACCCAACTCCTGAGGGTGTCACCGACTCAAAAATGCTGACGCCTGAGCGACGTGAGGAGCTCGCGGCCCGCATCCGCGATGAGGCTGCATGTTGGGCGCTGGGCCGTGCAACAGTGGCAGAGATTGACGAGATGAATATCCTGCAAGCGTCGTTATTGGCTATGCATCGCGCTGTGGCGGCACTGACGATACAACCGTCTCTGGTGTTAGTAGATGGCAATCGGCTACCCGTATGGCCCTATGAGGCGCGCGCCATCGTAAAAGGCGACCTGACCGAGCCTGCTATCGGTGCAGCGTCGATCTTGGCCAAAGTGCAACGTGATGGCGAGATGTTGGCGCTCAATGAGCATTACCCGGGATACGGATTTGATCGTCACAAAGGCTATCCCACGAAGGCTCATCTGGCCGCGCTAGAGCACTTGGGCGTCTGTCCAGCGCACAGAAAAAGCTTTGGCCCCGTCAGACGCTTGCTGGCGGACCCCCAGGTGGGATAGCGTTCAGGCATGACCTCGTTTGTTCACCTCCGGCTCCACAGCGAATATTCCCTGATCGACGGTTTGCTCCGCATCCGACCTACTCTGGATCGGGTCGCTGAACTTGATATGCCGGCGGTGGCGATTACTGACCATCACAACTTCTTTGGGTTGGTGAAGGCCTACAAGGCGGCTGAGAGCCTCGGGATCAAACTCATTATTGGGGCAGATTTACATGTCCTGGATCCGCATGACGAGGATCGACATCACGAGCTCTGTCTGCTCGCCCAGAGCGAGACGGGCTATCGCAACCTGATGCTGTTGCTGTCGCGTTCGTACCAGCAAGGCCAATATTTGGGCAGGCCTAGGGTGGACCGCGCATGGGTCCGGGAATACTCCGAAGGTGTCATCGCTTTGTCGGGTGGTCGGCAGGGAGACATTGGCCAAGCATTGTTGAATGGCCGCGAGGCTGATGCACGCGCCGCGTTGAGTGATTGGCAGGAGAGCTTCCCTGACCGATTCTATTTGGAATTGCAGCGGACAGGACGAGCGGGAGAAGAAGACTATCTTCATGCAGCCGTGGCGTTGGCAGCGGAGCATCACTGCCCGGTGGTAGCGACCAATGATGTGCGTTTTCTGGAGGCGGGAGAGTTTGAAGCACACGAGGCCCGGGTGTGCATCGGTGACGGGCGGACGCTGGATGATCCACGAAGAATCCGCGCCTACTCAGACCAGCAGTATCTTCGCTCTGCCGAGGAAATGGCAGATTTGTTCTCTGATATTCCTGAAGCACTCGAGAACTCGGTCGAAATTGCCAGACGATGCTCGGTGTCATTGAGCTTGGGCCAGCCTTTTTTGCCCAACTATCCGGTTCCCCAAGAAGAGACGATCGAGGGCTATCTTCGCAGGCTGTCTCATGAGGGGCTCCAGAGGCGTTTCCCCGAATGGAATGACCAGCAGCTATCGCCCTATCGCCAGCGTCTTGAGTTTGAGCTCAATACCATCAATCAGATGGGTTTCCCTGGATATTTTCTTGTAGTCATGGATTTTATTCAGTGGGCCAAAGAACAGGATATCCCGGTCGGTCCCGGCAGAGGCTCCGGCGCCGGGTCTTTAGTGGCCTATGCATTGGAGATCACAGATCTCGACCCGATCGCATACGATCTGCTGTTTGAGCGTTTCCTGAATCCCGAGCGTGTCTCGATGCCTGACTTCGACGTGGACTTCTGTATGGAGCGTCGGGACGAAGTCATTGATTATGTGGCGCAGACCTATGGTCGTCAGGCGGTGTCGCAGATCATTACCTTCGGCACCATGGCCGCCAAAGCGGTAGTGCGCGATGTCGCGCGTGTGCAGGGTAAGCCCTATGGTCTAGCGGACCGCATGTCCAAACTCATCCCCTTTGAAGTGGGCATGACCCTGTCCAAAGCGCTGGAGCAGGAGGAGCAGTTGGTACAGCTCCTTGAGGAGGACAGCTCGGCGCAGGAGATCTGGGATATGGCCACGCAGCTGGAGGGCGTGACGCGAAACGCAGGCAAACACGCGGGCGGCGTGGTGATTGCACCCAGCGAATTGACTGATTTCTCACCCATCTACTGCGATGAAGATGGAGGCGGTGTCGTCACCCAGTACGACAAAAATGACGTTGAAGAAGCGGGGCTGGTGAAGTTCGACTTTCTGGGTCTTCGCACCTTGACCATTATTCAGTGGGCGATCCAGATGATCGATGCGCGGGGAGATGCTCCGCTCTCCATCGACGGTATTCCGCTCAACGACTCCGAGGTTTTTCACTTACTGCAGGGCGGCGATACTACCGCGGTCTTTCAGCTCGAAAGTCGCGGCATGAAAGAACTGATCAAAAACCTTCGCCCGGATTGCTTTGAGGACATTATTGCCCTGGTTGCACTGTTCCGCCCCGGTCCTCTGCAGTCCGGCATGGTCGAAAACTTTATCAATCGAAAGCATGGCCGTGAAACGTTGGCCTACCCAGATGCCCAATACCAGCATGAGTGGTTAAAGCCTATTCTGGAGCCGACCTACGGCATTATTCTGTACCAGGAACAGGTCATGCAGATCGCTCAAGTGCTGGCTGGTTACACACTGGGTGAGGCTGATTTGCTGCGCCGGGCGATGGGTAAGAAAAAACCCGAGGAGATGGCCAAGCAGCGCAGCGTTTTTGAGGAAGGTGCGGCGGCACAGGGTATTGATCCCACGCTGGCCATAAAGATCTTTGACCTCGTCGAGAAATTCGCGGGCTATGGTTTTAATAAATCCCACTCGGCAGCCTACGCGCTGGTGTCGTATCAAACGGCCTGGTTAAAGACCCATCACCCCGCCGAATTCATGGCCGCGGTAATGAGCTCCGAAATCGACAATACCGACAAGCTTTTGACCTTCCGGGACGAAGCCAGGCGGATGGGTCTCACGGTTCAGGCGCCGTCCATTCAGTCAGGGGAATATGCCTTCTCTGTCGATAGTGAGGGGCAGATTCGCTATGGCCTGGGTGCGATCAAAGGGCTGGGCGAGGGGCCAATTAGCTCTCTGCTGGAGGCTCGCGTTAACGGCCCGTTTACCAGTTTGTTTGATCTATGCGCGCGGACGGACCCCCGTAAAGTAAATCGTAGGGCGCTGGACGCTCTGATAAAGAGTGGCGCACTCGATGAGCTGGGAGTGGATCGTTGGGTGTTGCTGGCAGCGCTGGACGATGCCATTAAAGGTGCCGAACAGGTAGCCAGCAATACGGCAGCGGGCATTGATGACTTGTTTGGCGAGGTGATGGCAACCAGTGATCACTCTGAGGATCCGTATCAGGAGCATCGAGGTGCTCGGCCCTGGTCTTTGACGGAGTTGTTGAACGCCGAAAAAGAGAGTCTCGGCAGTTTCCTCAGCGGGCATCCGATGGAGGCCTATGAAGCTGAGGTGAGAAAGTTCGCTCCACGTCGCATCCGCGAATTGCAGGCCAATAATCAGGCGGTAGTGGCAGGGCTCATTCTGGATATACGCACCATCAAAACCCAGCGGGGGCCGATGGCAGTGTTGACCTTAGATGATGGCTCAGGCCAGATCGAAGCCACCGTCTACAACGATGTTTTTACAGAGCACCGGGATCTGTTGCAGAAGGACCGCATTGTATTGCTCGACGGCAGGCTGCAAGTGGATGACTTTAATGGTGGGCTCGCTATGCGGACGAAAGCGGTGCGCTCGCTGGAGCAAGCGCGCAAAGCCAGAGTGTCGCAATTGCGCCTAAGGGTCCCCAGTCACCGGGTCGATGAACGTTTCAATACCTTACTCGCCAATACGCTGCGCAGTGCTGTCGGTGGTCAATGCCCCGTAGTCATGGAATATGTGCAGCCCAAGGGGTCGGTAGCTGTCCGTTTGGGTGGCGCCTGGCAGGTGCACCCTAGCGACGCGCTGCTGGATGAGTTGCGTATCGCTGTGGGTAACGACGCGGTGGACTGGGTCTATGAAGCTTAGTTTTGGACTGTTTCTATTGTTGCTTATCGGCTGCGGAGAGGTCGCTCCCCCCTGTTCTAATTCCAGCTCGCTTGAATCGGCGCCTAGCGCAGGGTGCTTGATCTGGGATCGGCGGGGTGCATTATTGGTCAAGGATTGGTCGGGTGAGTGGGCGTTGCCGGGCGGAAGCGTCGCCGCGGGAGAGTCTGCGCGTTGCGGAGCTGAACGAGAGGCATTTGAAGAGACAGGCATGGCGGCTCGCTCAGGTTCTCTGGCTACCGTTTTTGATAATGGGTTCCATCTTTATTGGTGCGAGGTGTCCTCCTCTGCCGACCCAGATATTCACCGCCCGCTCGAGGTGGCTGACGTGATCTGGTGGCAACTCGAGGACCTGCCCGACGGGTCGTGGCGGTATCCCGGGCAGGGTGAGACTATTCGTGATCTGATTTTAGGCAGAGCCGGGCCGACGATCGATTAATGCTGCCGAGCGACTCAGACCGCAAACTGAAAGGAGCAAAACCTCACGATGAATCAGGAACAGATCGAAGCGGCCGTCTTTCGGCGATTATTGTCACATCTAGATGGGCGGAAAGATGTCCAAAACATTGACCTGATGAATCTGGCGGGTTTTTGTCGTAACTGTTTGTCCAAGTGGTATGCCGAAGCCGCTGGTGAGCAGGGCGTGACCTTGGATAAGGAAGCAGCTCGGGAGATTGTGTACGGCATGCCTTATGACGAGTGGAAGGCGAAGCACCAGACCGAGACGACGCCCGAACAGGCGGCGCAATTTGCTGCACAGCAAGCGGAGTCAGCCAGTGAGTGACGCCAGTATATCGGCGACCGACACGACGTCAGCGTATTTTGCATTAAGGTCATAAAGGTTGGCCTCGTGCGCCTGCTCGTCCCGATCTCCACAGGCCTCCCTTGGCACCAAGACGCGGTAGTTATTCTGTAATCCATCCACTGCGGTCGCTCGCACACAGCCACTGGTTGTGAGGCCTGTGACCACCACAGAGTCCACTCCCTTCGCTTTTAGCCAGTCATCCAGTTCGGTGCCGTGAAAGCCGCTGGCATGACGTTTCTCCAACTGAAGATCGGTGCTGGCAATAGGTAACCGCGGGTCAAATTTGACCCATTCTGAGTCGGGGGTCAGTAGGTTGAGCGCCGGCACCCTCGCTCGAAATACTGTGGCCTGTTCCTCACTGCGGTAAATCACTGTTGTCAGCACGACGGGCAGGCTCGCCTGATGGAAGGCATTTATCAGCGCTGTGTTCGCTGCGACGACAGCATCTGCCTCAGAGCCTAATGGGCATTCCGGGTCGGTGAAACCTACTACGACGTCGACAATAATCAGTGCAGGATGGTTGCCCATTCCGCCGGCGATTCTGTCCAATGCTTTACGTTCCGACATGACTGGCGTCCAGCTCCCCGTACTCGTTACTATCTGCATCATGAGTCATCTGAAACGCCAGTGCCAGATGCGGTGGCACTATCATCGCGGGAGACGCTTGCCCGATGAATGACGCACATCCGATATCGGTTGATGTCAGTGCATTGATCGATGCCGACTGGCCTGAATGGCGGTCGGCACTCGAGGATATTCGTCGAGAATATGGTGACGAGGGCGTGCGGGCATTACTCCGGCGGCTTCAGGAATACAGCATCGATCAGGGCGTCACACTCTCCGACGCATTACTGAACACGCCTTATATCAACACGCTTTCTCCTGAAGAGCAGCCGCCTTATCCAGGAGATCTGGAGCTCGAGAAACGCATCGAAAATATCATTCGCTGGAATGCGGCCGCCATGATTCTTCGCGCGCAGGATGAGGGTGCCGGTTTAGGTGGACACATTGCGACTTATGCCTCAGCAGCCACTGCCATGGAGACGGCCTTTCACCATATCTTCAATGCAGAGGGTCGGGGAGACCTTGTCCTACCTCAGCCACATGCCGCGCCGGGAATCTATGCGCGAGCGTTCCTTGAGGGGCGCTTAAGTGAGCAACAACTCCGTAATTTCCGACGTGAGCTGGGCGAGGGCGGTGGCTTGTCTTCTTACCCTCACCCCCGATCTATGCCGGAATTCTGGCAGGTACCCAACGCGTCTATGGGCCTGTCTGTCCCCATGTCGATTTATATCGCGCGTTTTGCCAAGTACCTACAGCATCGTGGGCTCTTGGATTCTGATGATGCGCGGATCTGGTGCTTTATCGGCGACGGTGAGGCAGACGAGCCCGAGGTGCTGGGCACCATCAATATCGCCGCTCGAGAGCGACTCGACAACTTGGTGATAGTGGTCAACTGTAATCTGCAGCGCCTCGATGGACCGGTTCGCGGTAACGGCAAGATCATTCAAGAGCTGGAGCGGGCGTTTCGTGGCGCCGATTGGCAGGTACTGAAAGTGATCTGGGGGAGTGGTTGGGACGCGCTGCTTGCCTCGGATCACGAGGGCGTATTGCGCCATCGTATGGAGGAGTGCCTCGATGGGGACTATCAGCGCTACTCCATTCTGCCTGGAGACGAGCAGCGCGAGCATTGGGTTCACGGTGATCCCCGTTTGGAGCAGCTCATGAATACGCTCACCGATTTCGAGGTGGCGCAGATCAAGAGAGGAGGACAGGATCCTAAAAAGCTTTATGCCGCGTATCGTCGAGCCTGCGAGAGCGAGGATCGCCCGACCGTGATTCTCGTCAAGACGGTCAAAGGCGATGGCATGGGTTCTGCTCTACAGGGCCGCAATACAGCGCATCAAAAGAAAGATTTGAGCCGCGAGGAGCGCATCGCCTGCGCGCGCAGTTGGGGGATACCGCTGGACGATGAGGCCATTGCTCGCGCCGACTTTTATCGTCCGGCGGAGGACAGCGAGGAACTGCAATACCTTCAGGCGCGCAGACAGGAGCTGGGTGGCTATTTGCCTCGACGTGAAGCCCCCGCTGCCAGCCTCAAGGAGCCTGATCCCGGGATCTTCACGACATTCGATGAGGGTAGCGACTCGCGTAGCCTGTCTACCACCACCGCCATGGTGCGCTTGCTGACTAAGCTACTCAAGGATCCTGCAGTGGGTCAATTTGTTGTGCCCATTGTGCCCGATGAAGCGCGCACCTTTGGTATGGATGCACTGTTCAAGGTGGCCGGTATCTACTCGCCCGACGGCCAAAGATATACGCCTGTAGATGCAGAGGCGTTGAACACCTACCGGGAGGCCATTGATGGACAGATTCTGCAGGAGGGTATTTGCGAGGCAGGAGCGATTGCCTCGTTTATTGCTGCGGGCACTGCTTACGCGACCTTCGCCGTGCCCACAATACCCTTCTATATTTTCTATTCGATGTTTGGCTTCCAACGTGTTGGTGACATGATCTGGGCGTCCGCCGACATGATGGCGCGAGGCTTTTTGTTGGGTGGCACGGCGGGCCGAACCACCTTGAACGGGGAAGGTCTCCAGCATCAAGACGGACACTCTCCCATTCTTGCCAGCACAGTGCCCTCGGTGCGTACCTATGACCCTGCCTTTGCCTGGGAATTGGCGATTCTCGTCCGTTTTGGCATACAGCGGATGTTTGTGCACGATCATGACGAACTGTTTTATCTGATGATGTATAACGAAGCGTTGCCCATGCCGGCTCGACCCGCACATGAAGATCTTGACGAGGGCGTGGTGCGGGGCGGGTATCTGCTTGAGCTCGCCGAGGGCGATGGACCGCGCGTTAACCTATTGGGCTCCGGAACGATTTTGTTTGAAGTGATGCAAGCCGCTGAGACGCTCAGGCAGGAGGGCTACGCAGTAGCTGTGTACAGCATTACCAGCTATGTGGAGCTGGCCCGCGATGCTGAGCGAGCGGAACAGGCCGATGCTGATGATGTTGAGCCGGCGTGGCTGGCTAGTCTCTTCCCCGATACGGAAGTGCCCATTGTGGCGGCAACAGACTATGTGCGCGCTCTGCCCCGCATGATTACCAATTGGATAGCCGGGCCGTTTACGGCTTTGGGTACCGATGGCTTTGGTATGAGTGAGCGGCGCTCGGATTTGCGCGCGCACTTTAAGATCGATGCCGCCTCCATAGCCGACGCGGCTCGCAAGTTGACTGCAGGCTGAGTGAGCACGAGTCCTGAGTGGTGGCGCTGATCCAGTGGCGCTAAACTTGGCTCCCTTAGACGTGCGAGACGGTGCCTTCGGATGGCCCTCACAAGGAGAGAACAATGGCTGAAAGGGTGATTATCAAAGAGGTGGCGGCCAGAGATGGCCTGCAGGCTCAGCCAAAGCATTTGTCCGTTGAGCAACGGATCGCTCTTTTGGCGGCGCTCGCAGAGACCGGAGTGCCTGAGCTCGAGATTGGATCGTTTGTGTCGCCAAAGGCGGTGCCACAAATGGCCGGTACGGACGAGATTGCAGCCAACCTTCCTCTGGCATCGCTCGCATACAGCGCGCTTGTTCCGAATATGAAGGGTTATGAACTGGCGGTGAGAGCCGGGATCCGCAGTCATGCCATTGCGTTAGCGGCAACTGAGGAAATGAATCAAAACAATATCCGCAAAAGCCTTGAGGATACCTTCACTATGGGGGAGGAGATTCTCGATCGTGCGGCAGCAGAGGGCGTCGATATCCATGCTTATCTCGCCGTGGCCTTTGAGTGTCCTTATGAGGGCGCCGTAGACGAGTCGCTTGTGCTGGAACAGGTTGACCGGCTGATGCAGCATCAACCTGCGCGTTTGATGATTGCCGACACGATTGGCGCGGCCAACCCCGCGGCGGTGCAGTCAATGATGGAAAAGTTGGTAAATCGATATGGGTCGGAGCGATTAGGCTGTCATTTCCACGACACCCGCGCCATGGGCTTGGCTAACGTTTACGCCGCGCTGCAGGCGGGCGTCCGTCAATTTGATGCCTCTGCAGGTGGGTTGGGCGGCTGTCCCTTTGCGCCCGGTGCCAAAGGCAATGTGGCCACTGAGGACGTGGTCATGTTGTGTGAATCCATTGGTTATGAAACCGGTTTGAAAATGCCCAAGTTATTGAAGGCTGTCGCGTTGTTGAGTGACATGATTGGTGCGCCTCAGGGTGGAAGAGCCCACACCTGGCTTTCCAAGCAGTGTGCTTAATCTAGGCTGTGCGCGTCAGTGAGGCCATTGTCGGTCGTCAGAGTATTCGTGCTTTCCTGAGCGATAGACCGGTCGCTGACGAACAGATCGAAGCGCTTTTGACCATTGCGGGGCGGGCGCCGTCTGGGTCCAACATTCAGCCCTGGCATGCATATATCGTTCGTCATGAACGCAAAGAGCGCATTACTGAAGCGTGTTCAGCGCGCTATCTCGATGGTGATGAAGGCGAATACGAATACCACTACTATCCTCGCCAGTGGCGGCAGCCCTACATCGGTCGACGCCGCCAAACGGGCTTCGGGCTATATGGGCTGTTGGGTATAGAGCGGCAGGACGTTGAGGCAGTAAAAAACTACCGCGTGCAGAACTATCAGTTCTTTGGTGCCCCGGTTGCCCTGTTTTTTACCATTGATCGAGATATGGAGCAGGGTAGCTGGGTCGACTATGGGATGTTCTTACAGTCTTTCATGTTGGCCGCCCGGGAAATGGGGATGGAGACCTGCGCGCAAGCAGCATTCTGCCCTTACCATGATACGGTCATGTCTATTCTAGATGCCCCCGCCGAGCAGATGCTCGTATGCGGCATGTCTCTGGGATACGCTGACCCGGAAGCGCTAATCAATACCTACCGCACCCAAAGACTGGATGCACGCGAGTTCATGACGGTGCTGGATTGATCAACTGGCCCGCGCCACCATCTGTTTGGCGATGATCATGCGCTGAATCTCGTTGGTGCCTTCGCCAATACAGAGCAGCGGTGCGTCTCGGTAGAAGCGTTCGATCTCATACTCGGGTGAGTAGCTGTAGCCACCAAAGACACGCATCGCATCTAAACTGTTTTGCACTGCTGCCTCAGAAGCAAAAAATTTGGCTTGCCCTGCTTCCAGATCGCAGCGCTCATGTTGATCAAATTTTTCCGCGGCTTGGTGCACTAGCAATTCAGCAGCGGCCGCTCGGGTCGACATCTCGGCCAGCTTCAACTGAATGGCCTGATGTTCTGCGATCGTCTTGCCGAAGGTTTTTCGGTCCATCGCGTAATGCAGTGCCATGTTAGTCGCGCCCTTAGCCATGCCGGCGCCTCGCGCCGCAATATTAATTCGGCCCAACTCCAGCCCGCCTGCTACCTGTTGAAAGCCCCTGCCTTCTTCGCCTCCCACGAGGTTGTCTGCAGACACGCGGAAGTCATCAAAGATCAGTTCGGCGCTATCGATCGAACGATAACCCAGCTTCTTGAGCTTTTTCCCCACACTGAAGCCTTCGCCTTTTTCGCAGATGAAGAGGCTCATGCCGCGGTGAGGTGGAGAGGCGCTCGGATCGGTTTTGGTCAGCACGGCCAGGCAATTACCGTTGATGCCATTTGAAATCCAGGTTTTGGTGCCGTTCAGTATGTAGTCATCGCCATCTTTCTTGGCGACTAAGCGAATACCCTGTAGGTCTGATCCTGCATCTGGCTCAGTGAGACCAATGCCTCCACGGAGTTCACCCGAAGCAAATTTGGGTAGGAAGTGCTCCTTCTGTGCCTGCGTGCCTGCGCGTTCGACACAGCTCGCCATGATCAGATGGGAGTTGAAAATACCTGAAGGTGCCATCCAGACTTCGCAAATCCGCGAGACGATACGAGAGTAAATTGAAGCGCTGAGACCGAGACCGCCATACTCTTCAGAGATCGTGGCGCCAAACAGTCCCAATTCCTTCATTTGCTCCACCAGATCGGCTGGGTATTCGTCTGCTTGATCGTACTCGCGAGCGATGGGGCGCAGTTCCTGCTCGACCCACTTGTCGATGGTGGCAAGAATTTGTAGCTCGACAGAGGCGTCGTGGCTCATGGGATTTCTCCAAAAAAAAGGGCTTAGGCGGGGTTGCGCTTGGGAATCAGGATCTGACGTTCAAAGACACACACCTCGGTATCATCTTGATTGATGCCCCGGGTGAGTACGCTGACGATACCGGCGTTAGGCCGGGAGCGTGACTCGCGTTTGTCCAACACCTCGGTATTGGCGTAGAGGGTATCTCCAGGAAATACGGGAGCTGGCAGTTTGATCTCCTTCCAGCCCAAATTGGCAATAGCCGCCTCGCTAACATCCGACACACTCATGCCCACTATGATGGCGACGGTCAGGGGGCTGGCGACCAGAGGCCGCCCGAACTCTGTTTCCGCGGCGTATTCTTCATCGAAATGCAAAGGGTGGGTGTTCATCGTCAGTAAAGTGAACCAAGCGTTGTCGTGTTGCGAGATGGTTCTGCCAGGCAGGTGGTGATAGATGTCCCCCACCGTAAAATCCTCAAAGTGACGACCGCTTTGGTGGGCGTAGCGCGCCTTTGCGGAGGTTTTGGCCATGATCAAATACCTTGTGAGAGTGATAGAACGGGTTGTGGTCACCCGATAACCATCTAAAATGTCTGGACAAATGAAGTTTGGGGGGTTCAGACCTGTCATGCAAGTTGAGCAAGTGAAAAAGCGGGCCAATGACGAGCCTCAGGGCTCGTCTCGAGTGCCGCTATACCGGAAGATTGCTGACACCCTGCTAGCGGGCATCCGCGAGGGGAAGTTTCCTGTCGGCACTTTTTTACCCGGAGAGCTGGAACTGATCGACCGCTTTGATGCCAGTCGGCATACGATCCGAGAGGCGTTGCGTGTGCTGGAGGATATGGGTCTGGTGAAGCGTCAGCGAGGGCGGGGTACTCTAGTGCTCTCTACCGAGGCCTCGCCCGCTTTTGTACAAATGGTGCGCTCGCCTTCAGAGCTCTTCAGTTATCCCGACAGCAGTATTTTTCGACTGCTGTCCGACGATCGTATTAGAGCGGACAAGCCGCTGGCCAAGGAGCTGGGCTGTCAGGTGGGAGACGAATGGGTCCAGATTTCCGGCTTGCGCACGCTGGGAGATGAGGGAATGCCGATTTGCCTGACTGACGTCTATGTCATTCCGGAGTACGGATCAATAGCCCAGCGGCTCGGTGCTAGCTCGCGTCCCGTGTATGAAATGATTGCCGAGACCTTCAAAGAATCCATCGAAAACATCACAGTTCGCCTAACTGCGGGTGTCTTGTCAGATCAGAAAGCCGCGGTGCTGGGTGTGGAGCCGGGCTCGCCCTCCCTCAGCGTCAGTCGATTTTATGAGGGACTGGGCGGGCGCACTTTCGAGGTGTCGATCTCTGAGCATCCTGCCAGCAACTATAGCTATACGTTTGAGTTCACCCGCGGCTGGCAAACCGCCGATCACTGGTCCTGGAATAACTGAAATGACCCCTGAAGATTTCGCGCCCATTCGCAGTTTCCTGTTCACGCCCGCGAACCATCCCCGGCGCGTTGAAAAAGTTTTTGAAGTGGGTGCCGATGCGGTCATTCTTGACCTGGAAGATGCCGTGGCGATCAGCGAAAAGCCCGCTGCGCGACAATGTGTGGTGGACGCTTTCACAGCCCGTCCCAATAGCGGCGTCCGTCACTATGTTCGGGTGAATAGTGTTGACACTCCTTACTGCGCCGACGACATCAAAGCCACGGTCGGACCATGGCTCGATGGCGTTGTGTTGCCAAAGGTGGAGTCGCGGGCCTGTCTCAATCAGCTGGAAAACTTACTCGCTGCAGCCGAGACGGCGCAGGGTATGGCGGTAGGCAGCTTGGACCTGATGCCGATTATCGAGACGGCGGCAGGGGTGGAGGGGGCGAGAAAGATTGCTACCGCCGACAGTCGCATCAAGCGCATGGCGTTTGGCGGCGGGGACTACACGCTGGATCTGAATTACGAATGGAACGCTGATGAGTCGGTGTTGGCTTATGCGCGAGCAAAGCTGTCTCATGCCGCGCGTCTGGGCAATTTAGAGCCGCCGATCGACACGGTGGTGTTACAGATCAAAGATGATGAACGGTTTTTGCAGTCCGCACGCCACGGAAAACAGTTCGGCTTCGGTGGCAAACTCTGTATCCACCCTGCCCAAATTCCCTTAACTCATCAAGTATTCACACCCTCCGACGAGGAAATTGCCCATGCCCGGGCAGTGGTGGCGGCGTTTGAGGCCGCAGAGGCAGAGGGCTCGGCGTCTATCCAGTTGGACGGTTATTTCATTGATTACCCCATTGTGTATAAGAGTCAGCGCATTCTGGCGCTGGCGGATACATTGCTGAGCTAAGGGTCCGATAGCCGGCTGGCCAGTCGGCATCTGAAAGCGGTTGGTGTATCATGTCCGGACATTTCCGGAGTTCTCGATGCAGGTATCACCGCTTACCCACCAAACCGCACCGCTGAGTCGCGCGATCGCTGACAGAGTCATCGCCCTGCAGCGGGATCAGGTGCCGCAGGATGTGTGGGAATACCTCAAGTTGTGTCTAGCCGACGCGGTGGGGATTGCCTTCGCCTCGCGTGCCTACGATTTTGCCCATAAATCGCTAGATTCGCTGAATCTGCTGGGCAGCGAGGGCATCTCGACCATTATTGGCCAGTCCACAACCGTCTCGCTGCGTGATGCAGCCTTGATGAACGGGCTGTTGGTTCACGGCTTGGACTACGACGACACTCATCTTGCGTCGGTAGTGCATTGTTCAGCCAGTGCCTTCCCCGCAGCGTTGGCTTTGGCCGAGCAACGCGGGCTGAGTGGCGCAGAGCTGCTCCTTGCCACGTTGATGGCGATCGAAGTCGACGCGCTGCTGGGAACGCAGGCGGGCGGCGTATTTCAGCAAGTGGGCTTTCACCCCACCGGTGTCGTGGGGGTATTTGGCGCCACGGTCGCCGCGGCTCGCATGATGGGAGCAGACAGCGAGGCCTTGGTGCGTGCGCAGGGCGTGGCACTCAGTCTGAGTAGCGGCAGCATGGCGTTTTTGGACGATGGTAGTTGGACCAAGCGACTACACCCCGGTTGGGCAGCCTCCGCTGCCTTGCAGGCGGCGGCGCTCGGTGTATCTGGATTTC
>JBELDB010000019.1:0-24020 GCA_042094525.1 Congregibacter sp.
TACTTATGAAGACCACCGACTTCACCTTTGAGCTACCCACTGAACTGATTGCGCAGGAGCCTCTCCCTGAGCGCTCAGCCTCCCGGCTTATGGCAGTTGAGCCAAACACAGGGGGATGTTCCCACCTGACTTTTAGGGACCTCCCTCAACTGCTCACGCCTGACGATCTGTTGGTGTTCAATAACACGCGGGTCATTCCAGCCAGATTATTCGCCCAGAAGCAGACGGGCGGCCGTGTAGAGGTCCTGATTGAGCGGATGCGGGGCGATGGCAGTGCACTGGCGCACGTTCGCGCCAGCAAGAGTCCGCGTGACGGCACGCTCCTGTTGGTCACCCCCGACCCTGAGAGTGATGTATCTGATATGGCTGTCAGAGTCGTAGGCCGAGAGGGCGCATTGTTTGTGCTCATGCCTGAGACGGGCACCCTGAAAGACATGATGCGTCGTTATGGCCATATGCCACTGCCTCCGTACATCGAGCGTGAGGATACGGCTGAAGACCGTGATCGTTATCAAACGCTCTATGGCAGTCGGGATGGCGCAGTAGCGGCGCCTACGGCCGGCTTACATTTTGATCAAACGCTATTGGAGCAACTCGATGCGGTGGGTGTTGCCAAGGCCGAGGTGACCCTCCACGTCGGGGCCGGGACCTTTCAACCGGTGCGTACGGAGCGCGTCGAGGACCACGCCATGCACAGTGAGTACATCGAAGTGGACCAAACCTGCTGTGACGCCGTGGCAGCGTGTCGGGCCAGGGGTGGCCGGGTGATTGCTATCGGCACTACTGCCGTCAGATCTCTAGAGAGCGCCGCTCAGATGTCGGGTGAAGACCAGTCACTGGCACCTTACAGTGGGGACACGGATATCTTCCTGTATCCGGGAGCTGCCTTTCACGTGGTTGACGCGATGATCACCAATTTCCATCTGCCGGAATCAACCTTGATCATGCTGGTGTCGGCTTTTGCGGGTACCGACACTATCCGCGATGCCTATCGCACAGCGATTGAAAACCGCTACCGTTTTTTCAGCTATGGTGACGCGATGTTTTTGACCAATGAGCGCGATACCTGATGGAGTTTCATGTATCCCACCGGGATGGACTGGCCAGACGTGGCCAGATCGATTTCCCTCGAGGCAGCGTGCAAACCCCCGCGTTCATGCCGGTCGGTACCTATGGCACGGTCAAGGGCATGTTGCCCAGAGACATCACCGAAATTGGCGCTGAAATCATTCTCGGTAACACCTTCCACTTATGGCTGCGACCGGGCACTGACATCATCAAAGCGCACGGCGATCTTCATGACTTCATGGGATGGCAAGGGCCCATCCTCACGGATTCCGGGGGGTTTCAGGTGTTCAGTCTGGATGCGCTCCGCAAGGTGACAGAGGAGGGGGTCGCTTTTAAATCGCCTGTAAATGGTGATCGGGTATTTCTGGATCCAGAGACCTCCATGCGTATTCAGCGTGACCTCGGTAGCGACATTGTCATGATCTTTGATGAGTGCACGCCGTATCCGGCCACCGAGGCGGAGGCGGAGCGCTCTATGCAGTTGTCATTGAGATGGGCCGAACGCAGTCGCCGCGCTCACGGCGACAACCCAGCGGCACTGTTTGGTATCGTCCAAGGTGGGATGTATCCCGAGCTGCGACAGCGTTCTCTGGAAGGCCTCACGCACATTGGCTTTGATGGCTACGCTGTGGGTGGCCTGTCAGTAGGCGAGCCAAAGGGCGAGATGATGACTGTGCTGGATGGCTTAGCAGACCACTTGCCGGCGGAAAAGCCCCGCTACTTGATGGGAGTGGGCACGCCCGCGGATCTGCTCGAGGGAGTCAGGCGCGGTATTGATATGTTCGACTGTGTGATGCCGACCCGAAACGCCCGCAATGGTCACTTGTTCACCAGCGCCGGGGTGTTGAAATTGCGTAACGCCAAACACAAGAGCAGCACGGAACCGGTGGATGCGAGCTGCGACTGTTATACCTGCGAGCATTTTTCGCGGGGATATCTCGCACACTTGGATAAGTGCAACGAAATTCTGGGTTCCCAGTTGGCGACGATTCATAACCTGCGCTTTTATCAACGGCACATGTCGCAGATTCGACAGGCGATTGAGGCGGGAGAGTTGGAAGAGTTTGCGCGGGCATTTTACGCTACCCAAGGTGAGGTGGGTCCCGATGAGTGACAGCGCGCTACCCGTGAAGTCCCCTTGCATCGAAGTCTGTTCGCTCAATGATCAGGACCTGTGTATTGGTTGTTATCGCACGGCGAATGAGATTATCGAGTGGTTTTCCGCTTCGAATGAGCGCAAGCGCGAGATATTGCTGTCTGTGAACGACAGACGTGCGGGGCCCGTGTCTCGGGACTAGGTGGTTTCGCTCCCCTGATCATCGTCGTCAGATTCAGCGCTGCTCTCCAGCGGCCAAATTCGAATCCTGCTGATCTGTGTTTTCGCGATCTCCTGGATATCCAGTTGATAACCCTCAATGCGAACCGACGTGCGAGCATTTGGAAAGGCCTCCAATGCCTCAAGTGCCAGGCCGCTTATCGTTTTGGGCCCGTCGGTAGGTAAATCCCATTTCCGCTGTTTGTTGAGGTCACGAATGCTTACTGTCCCCGAGCAGGTCGTGCTGCCATCCGGGTGGTTTGTGATCTCCTCGTTTTCCTCGACGAGATTTGAGGTGAACTCGCCAACAATCTCCTCGAGAATGTCTTCAAGTGCCACCAGTCCCAAAATGTCGCCGTACTCGTCAACCACCATACCAAGACGCTTCTTCTGTCGCTGAAAGTGGAGGAGCTGAGTGTTGAGGGGCGTATTCTCGGGGATGAAGTAAGGCGCCTCGGCTTCTTCCCGAAGTGCCTCGCGATTGAGCTTGCCGCCATCGAGCACCCGGCTCAAATTGCGCATATGAAACACGCCCTCAATCTGATTAATATCGTCGCGATAGAGCGGAAGACGGGTGTGCCCACTATTCTTTAAGTGGCGCATGATGGCCTCATCAGGCGCCTCGGTGTCGATGCCGTAGATTTCATTTCGCGGCGCCATGATGTCGTTCACGGTCATCTGCTCAAGGTCAAGAATATTGACCAGCATGCGTCGGTGTCGGCTCGGAATCATTGAAGCTGATTCGGTCACGATGGTGCGTAGCTCCTCCTGAGAGACGGCGTCGTCGCCTGCGTCATCGGGAGAAAAGCCCATGAGCCTGAGAATGCCGTTGGTCAGCGAATTGATAGCCAGCACCAAGGGCATCAGTAATTTCTGGAGCGGAAGCAGTAATGCGCTGGCGGGGAATGCGACCCGCTCTGGATGCAGGGCAGCGATCGTTTTTGGGGTGATTTCGGCGAAAATCAGGATGACCAGCGTCAGAGCAAGCGTCGCGATGGCGATACCTGCGTCGCCGAACAACCGGATGGCGATCACTGTGGCAATTGCCGAGGCCAAAATGTTGACCAGATTATTGCCGATTAAAATCAGGCCGATGAGCCGATCCGGCCGCTGCAATAGCCGGATAGCTCTTTGCGCTCCGCGATGACCTGTGCCTTTGAGATGCTTCAGCCGATAACGATTCAGCGACATCATGCTGGTCTCGGAGCTTGAGAAAAAAGCAGAGACCAAGATCAGGAGTGCTAGCGCTCCGAAGAGCAGACCCAGCGATGTCTCGTTCAAGAGTGGCTTACGCCTTTATGACTGTGAAGTCGAAATGGTGGAGAAAAAACCACTGTGACACAAGCCCGTTTTAAGTGGCTGCATGCCCTTGTATATCGCACTACTGCGTCAGCGGTAAGACCAGCTCCAGTACCAGCTTGGAGCCAAAAAAGCCCAGTACCACGAGACCAAAGGCAATTAAGTTGACGGTAATAGCCGATTGCACGCGCCAGCCGCGCCGGAAATATTGGACCAACAGCACGCCATACAAGCACCAGGCGAGCAGGGTCAGAACTGTTTTATGAACCAGTTGTTGGCTGAACAGGTCGTCGATGAACACCATGCCTGTGCCAATTGCCACGGTCAGAATCAGAAAGCCGGCGGCGGTCAACTCGAAGAAAAGAGCAGATGCTGCCTCTAAAGGTGGCAACTTGCGGATCACGCCGCGGTTACGGTGCTGGCGCAGTTGCCGCGACTGCACCGTGACCAGAAGCCCTTGCAGCACTGCCAATGCCAGAACCGCGAAGCTCACGATCGAGGCTGAAACATGAGACAGAATGCCTGCCGGTAAGTTGCTCATAGGGCGACTTGTGTCAGGCGCAAATGTGGCGACCAGAATGGACAGCGCGGCAAGCGGGAAGAGCACAATCAGCAGCGTATGTAACGGGCGAACCACCAGTGCGATCAGGCTGATGACGCCCATACTGAGAAACATCAGTGACGCCACGCGGTAGAAGCCGAGACTCGACTCCCCCGCCTGTGACGGCAGATATGCGGCGAGCGCGTGGGTGGCCAGCGCCGCTGCGCCCACCATCGCAATCTGTTGACGCTGACGATCCTCGCCCGTCTCCAGATTCAGCACCTGACGCCATACTGCCAGCAAGTAAAGCAATGCCGAAAGAATGGCAAGACCAGCGCTCAGTAGGCTGGGGGTATTGTCCATGGTGTCTCCGCTACGCCCTTAAGCATCCTGCGTTATCGCCGATTTGGGGTTCTTTACTCGCATCCTTATACTACGCGCTTCCAGATGAGATTGGGTATCCCCGACGGGGTGGGTTTACATCATGTTTGATGCTTTGAGTGATCGGCTGAGCAGCAGCCTGAAAGCGATTTCGGGCAAGTCGAAGCTGACCGAGGACAATATCCGGGACACTTTGCGCGATGTACGCATGGCGTTACTCGAGGCAGATGTGGCCCTACCGGTAGTGAAGACTTTTACCGATCGAGTCAAAGAACGGGCGGTGGGCGTCGAGGTCAGTAACAGCCTGACGCCGGGCCAATCTTTTTTAACAATTGTGCAAGCCGAACTTCAATCGGTGATGGGTGGCGAATCGGAAGGGCTCAATCTCGCCACCCAGCCGCCTGCCGTTGTGATGGTTGCGGGTCTCCAAGGTGCGGGCAAAACCACCTCGGTTGCCAAGCTGGCGCGATATCTGATTGAGCGAGAGAAGAAAAAGGTCTCGGTGGTCAGTGCCGATGTCTATCGCCCCGCAGCAATCGCGCAGCTGGAGACGCTGGCAGCAGAAGTAGGCGCGCGGTTTGAGCCCAGCGATGCGGAGGAGAAACCCGTCGACATCGTAAAACGGGCGATCGCAGATGCCCGGGTGGCGTTTTCCGACGTCTTGCTCGTGGATACTGCCGGTCGCTTGGCGATCGACGAGGAAATGATGGCCGAGATCAAGGCGCTGCATGAAGCCGTGAATCCCATCGAAACGCTATTTGTTGTCGACGCCATGACTGGTCAGGATGCGGCGAACACGGCCAAGGCGTTTGGTAAAACTTTGCCGCTGACCGGCGTCATACTGACCAAGGTGGACGCGGATACGCGCGGTGGAGCAGCGCTTTCTGTTCGCACGGTGACAGAGCGGCCGATCAAGTTTCTCGGGGTTGGCGAGAAGACCGACGCGCTGGACCCCTTTCACCCGGACCGGCTTGCCTCGCGCATTTTGGGGATGGGAGACATGCTCTCTCTCATCGAAGAGGTTGAGCGAAAGGTCGATCAGGGCAAGGCCAAAAAGCTGGCCAGTAAGGTGCAGAAGGGCGGCCGTTTCGATCTGGAAGACTTTCGAGAGCAGCTGCAGCAGATGAAAAACATTGGTGGCATGGGCGCTATGTTGGACAAGATGCCAGGGATGGGCGGCATGGCGCAGGCGGCACAGAATGTGGACACCAAGCAGTTTGATCGTATGGAAGCGATGATCGACTCTATGACGCCTCGCGAGAGACGGAACCCTGATTTGATCTCGGGCTCGCGAAAACGACGCATTACTCTGGGTTCAGGCACGGCGGTGCAGGATCTCAATCGTTTGCTGAAGCAACATAAGCAGATGCAGAAAATGATGAAGAAAATGAAAGGCGGGGGCATGCAACGCATGATGCGCGGCCTCGGTGGGATGACGGGCGGTCCCGGCGGCGGCTTACCTCCCGGATTTCCCCGCCGTTAGAGGGCGCCATCAGCGGTCAGAGTGCACCTTTCCACACCCCGCTGTTTACTGTATCCTCCGCGCTCTTTTGATACGGGGCCTTGCAATGGCGGGGCTCTCAGCGAATATTGAGGACAAGACACTATGGTGGTCATACGACTATCTCGAGGTGGCTCCAAGAAGCGGCCCTTCTACCATGTGACGGTTGCCGATCGTCGCGAGCCGCGTGACGGACGCTTTATTGATCGACTCGGCTTTTTCAACCCAATCGCTCGCGGCCAGGAAGAGCGCTTGCGGATCGACGTTGAGGCTGTTCAAGGCTGGGAAGCCAAAGGCGCTCAGGTCAGCCCGCGCGTGCAAAAGCTGATTAAAGAGTACCAGGCTGGCGCTGAGGCGACTGCTGCCTGACGACAGCGTCGCTGGCGGCTGGAGGGGCCCGATGAACGAATCCTCGTCCCCCTCTCCAAGCCATGACTATCTGACACTGGCCGACATTGTCGGTGTTTACGGCATCAAGGGCTGGGTCCGACTCCGGATCCATCTGGATAACCCAAATCTTCTTCTATCCTTTCCTGATCTGACGTTGTTCGATGCGTCTGAAACCCCCGAGCATGCTCGGCAATCCGTCGTCGTTGAAGCGCTGCAAGTTCAGGGTAAGGGACACATCGCCCGTTTGAGCGGCACCGCAGATCGTACCGGGGCGGAGGCGCTGCGGGGCCGCGAAATTCAGGTGGCCGCTTCTGATTTTCCCGCTGCAGGCGATGATGAGATTTACTGGCGTGACCTCGAGGGACTGCAGGTGTGGTGCACGGAAGATGGGTCGCGTTCACTGTTGGGCACAGTGAAAACCCTGTTCGAGACCGGGGCGAACGATGTAATGGTGGTAGCGCCGTGCGAAGGAAGTGTCGATGACCGCGAGCATCTGGTGCCATGGATCCTGGATGAGGTTGTGACCGATATTGTTGTAGGTGAGAGTCGGGTGGAGGTGAACTGGTATGTCGATGCCTGAGCCCAGCCCGATCTTCCGTTTTGCGGTACTGACCCTTTTCCCCGAGGCGTTCACTGCACTGACTGAGTGGGGTGTTACGGGGCGCGCTTTTCAAAACGGTTTGTGCCACCTGCACCTTCAGGATCCCCGTCTTGAGGCGACTGATCGCCACGGGTCGGTCGATGATCGGCCCTATGGCGGCGGGCCCGGTATGGTGATGCAGGCACCCATCCTCTCTGCGGCGCTCGATAAGGCGAAGTCTGCGGTCGGTTCGGACGCAACGGTCATCGCCCTGACGCCCCAGGGACGCAGGCTGGATGTGGCACTGACCCGAAGACTGGCAGAGGCATCCAGCCTGATTTTGGTGGCCGGTCGTTATGAAGGCATGGACGAGCGGTTTATCGAGGGAGAGATCGACCTAGAGGTGTCCATCGGTGACTTTGTCGTCAGCGGTGGCGAATTACCTGCCATGTTGCTGATCGACGCGGTGACTCGCTGGTTGCCTGGAGTGTTGGGCCACGAGGCTTCCGCGGAGCAGGATTCTTTTACTGAGGGGCTGCTGGATTGTCCGCACTACACCCGGCCCGAAGCATTTAAAGGCGACCATGTGCCGGAGGTGCTGCTGAGCGGCGATCATGCTGCGATCGCAGGCTGGCGTCGGGCGCAGGCTCTGAGGCGAACTCTGGATCGGCGCCCCGACTTGCTGGTGTGGGAGCAGGTGTCGGAGGCGGACCGCACGTTGCTTGATAAATGGGATCTTTTACCGGCTGACGGGGGCAGACAAGCCGGATCCGAGCAGGTATGATCCCGCCCTCTCGGGAACACCGGCCACAAAACCCGGGCTCAGACGAGCCAAAAGCCGGTGCGTCGCGCTTGTAAACTGATGATTCAGGGCGGCCGTAGAGACAGCTTAAAGACAGTTTTTGGATCAATCGATCGCCGCCTGCGGGGCGGGGATGGGAGAAGGGCATGAGCACCAACAAAATTATTGCCGAGCTTGATGCTGAGCAGATGAGCCGGGAAATTCCCGATTTCGCACCGGGCGACACCTTAGTCGTTCAGGTGAAAGTGAAGGAAGGTAACCGTGAGCGCCTGCAGGCTTTTGAAGGGGTTTGCATTGGCAAGCGCAACCGTGGCCTGAACTCGGCCTTCACGGTGCGTAAGATTTCTCACGGTGTGGGTGTTGAGCGGACCTTCCAGACCTACAGTCCACTGGTTGACAGCATTAGCATCAAGCGGCGGGGCGATGTGAGACAGGCCAAGCTTTACTACCTGCGTGAACTGTCCGGTAAAGCTGCACGGATCAAGGAAAAGCTCTCCTCCTAAGGAGCAGTGCCGTTTTGCGGGCGCAATCAGCCCGCATAATTCCTGGCTAGGGCTATTCGCGCCCCTCAGAGCGATCCTTTACACTCCCGACCTCTGCTTGCGGCGCAAGCCCAGATTGAACCAGCGGCGCCAAATTAGCGTTGCTAACAAGGCTCCGCTGAGTTGGGGCCTCCACTGAGACCATGGGAGGAATCAGGAAGATGAACCCTTTAAGCCACATTTTGCGGCGAGCCCACCGGTATGGTGCGTTCGGCTTTGCCCTGCTTGCCATGTTGTTTGGCTCACTCGCCTTCGCAGACGATCTCAAGGACAAAATGGCGGCCGCATTAACTGGCTTCGCCGGACAGCCGATTGGTGTTGAATCGGTGCGATCAAGCCCTGCGCCCGGCATCGCAGAAGTGCAAATCGAAAATGGGCCACTGATTTACGCGACAGAGGATGGCGCCTATTTTTTCCTCAATGGCGATTTGCATCAGACTAGTGCCACGGGTGCCATCAATCTCACCGAAGAGCGGCGTGCGGTGGCGCGCAAGGAGCAGTTGGCGACCGTTTCAGTGGACGACATGGTTGTATTCTCGCCGGAGGGGGAGACCCGCGACTATATCGCTGTATTCACCGACGTCACGTGCTTCTACTGTCAAAAACTTCACCGTGAGGTCGACCAGTTGAATGCCAAAGGGATTGAGGTGCGCTACCTCGCCTTTCCTCGCGGAGGTATTGATTCTGACGGAGCACAGAAGTTGGCCACCGCATGGTGTGCGGAGGATCAGCAGGCCACGCTGACCGAGCTCAAGGCGGGGGTAGAACTGCCTGTCAATGATTGCGCGGACAATCCGATTGCAGCTCAATATCAACTGGGTCAGGACATGGGGGTATCCGGTACACCGGCAATCGTCACCAGTTCAGGCCTGATGATTCCAGGCTATCGCCCTGCGGACGACTTGGCTGCCTTGCTAGAGCTCGATTGAGCGGCATTTCAAACGAGCGTCATCAGTGGATACCCATTTTCAACGCATCGAGCGTCTTCCCCCTTACGTCTTCAATATCATCGGAGAGTTGAAGCAGGCCGCGCGCGCTCGGGGTGAGGACATCATTGATTTCGGCATGGGCAACCCAGACCAGCCGACACCAGCACATATTGTCGAAAAGTTGCGTGAGACCGTCGGACGCGGCGATACACATCGTTACTCGCAGTCCAAAGGCATCCCCAGACTGCGCAGGGCGATCTGCGACTGGTACCAGAATCGCTATTCGGTATCGCTCGACCCCGAGACCGAAGCCATCGTTACGCTGGGTTCCAAAGAGGGCTTGGCGCATCTGGCGTTGGCCACCACCGGTGTGGGTGATGCGATTTTGGTGCCCAACCCCAGTTATCCGATTCATCCATACGGCTTTGTGATCTCGGGCGCGGACCTGAGGCACGTGCCCATGCAAAGCGAAGCCGGCTTCCTGGAGGAGTTGGAGTCAGCGATTCGCAACACTTATCCCAAGCCAAAGATGTTGGTGTTGAACTTTCCTTCAAATCCCACGGGGCACTGTGTCGAGCTCTCTTTCTTTGAGCGGGTAGTAGAGATTGCCGAGCAACATGACCTCTGGGTCGTCCACGACCTTGCCTACGCTGACCTGGTTTTTGACGGGTATAAAGCGCCCAGTATTCTGCAGGTCCCTGGAGCGCGAGATATTGCAGTTGAGTTTTTCACGCTCTCCAAGAGTTACAACATGCCCGGCTGGCGCGTGGGCTTTTGCTGCGGCAACCCCGAGCTCATAGCGGCACTGACCCGCATCAAGTCTTACCTCGACTACGGTATCTTCACGCCCGTGCAGGTGGCAGCGATCGCAGCGCTGGAGGGAGACCAACAGTGCGTTCGTGATATTTGTGACATGTATAGGCGCCGGCGTGACGTGTTGTGCCAAGGCCTTAATGAGGCGGGTTGGCCGGTCGAGCCACCCAAAGCCACCATGTTCGTGTGGGCTCAGATTCCGGAGGCGTTCCGCCATATGGGGTCTGTGGAGTTCAGCAAGCTCCTGTTGCAACGTGGCGGTGTTGCGGTGTCGCCGGGTGTGGGCTTTGGAGAATATGGAGAAGGTTTCGTGCGCTTTGGGCTGATCGAGAATGAGCACCGGACCCGACAAGCGATCCGGGGTATCAAAAAAGTTTTGCGTCAGAACCCGCCAGTGGCGGCTCAAGGATTGTCAGCATGAGTCATAAGCCACTCAACATCGGCATTTGCGGTGTCGGTACCGTGGGGATCGCGACTATCGAGATTTTGCAGAAGCAGCGAGAGACACTGCTTTCGCGCTCCGGCCGGTCATTGCTTGTGAGCCATGTTGGCGCCCGTCGTGAACACACTGACCATGATTACGGCGATGCACGTGTGAGTCGGGATGTCATGGATCTGGCTCTAGACCCAGAGGTAGACGTGCTGGTTGAGCTGATTGGAGGCACGTCAGTCGCTTACGATTTGATCAAACTGGCGATCCAACAAGGCAAACACGTTGTCACCGCAAATAAGGCGTTGATTGCTGAGCATGGTAATGAACTGACCGCTCTCGCGGAGTCTGCGGGTGTGCAGATTCGGTTTGAGGCCGCGGTTGCCGGTGGCATACCGATTATCAAGGCGTTGCGCGAATCGATGGCGGCCAACAATCTGTCCGAGGTTGCAGGCATTATTAATGGCACGGGCAACTTTATCCTCACTGAAATGAGCACCAAGGGGCGTGCGTTCGACGACGTGCTCTCTGAGGCGCAGGCGCTGGGCTATGCTGAGGCCGATCCGACCTTTGACATTGACGGCACCGATGCGGCTCACAAGCTGGTGATCCTCGCTTCGCTGGCTTTTGGTATTCCTCTGAGTATCGATGCACCCATGAAGCAAGGTATTCAGGATGTTTCTCCAGTAGATCTGGAGTACGCCGCTTCCATGGGGTACCGCGTCAAACATCTGGGGATCGCACGGCAGACGAATCAAGGAATAGAGATGCGTGTGCACCCAACGCTGATTCCCGAGCATAAGCAAATTGCCACAGTCGACGGCGTATTGAACGCGGTCATGGTGTCAGGAGATGCGGTGGGTGAACTGTTGCTGGTTGGACCGGGTGCCGGCGGCGCAGCCACAGCGTCATCGGTTTGCGCAGACTTGGTCGATATCGCGCGAAACTCCTCAGGATCGGGGCCTGCCTTGGGTGTTCCCGCGTCACAGTTGAGCGAGCAGGCGCTGGTACCCAGTGAGCAGATTGCCAGTGAATGGTATGTAAGACTGACAGCCGCAGATCAGCCCGGTGTGATGTCCGATATCACGCAGGTACTCGCAAGCCGCGATATCAGCATTGAATCAATGCTTCAGAAGCCACCATCTCCAGGATCCGGTAAGGTGCCGATTGTGTTATTGACCCATATGGCGCCGCAATCCGTAATGACAGACGCTTTGAACGAAATCACGGCGCTTGGCGAAGTCGAACCGGATTTTGCTTTAATGCGTGTCGAGGCGTTTGATCGCTAGACATTGCCGGTAAACGAAGACACTTCAAAGGTGGACAGACTGCAGTGAGCCTTCAATACCTCAGTACCCGAGGACAGGCACCTGAGCTCGATTTCGAGGGGGTGTTACTGGCGGGCCTCGCTCAGGATGGAGGTCTCTACCTGCCCAAGTCCCTGCCTCAGTTCAGCGCGGCCGAGCTTCAGTCGATGCGGGGTATGTCCTACACCGAATTGGCCACCACCGTGATTGCGCCTTTCGTGGAAGGCAGTATCGATCGTGAGACCTTGGCAGGTTTAGTCGAGGCCTCGTACCGCGATTTTAGGCACCAGGCCGTTGCCCCCCTCCTGCAATTGGACCACGACCAGTGGTTACTAGAGCTGTTTCACGGACCCACCCTAGCATTCAAGGATTTTGCCCTGCAGCTTCTAGGGCGGCTGCTTGATCACGTACTGACCCGGCGAGGTGAAAGGGTTGTGATCATGGGCGCAACATCGGGTGATACAGGCAGTGCGGCCATCGAAGGATGCCGGCATTGCGAACACGTGGATATTTTTATTCTGTATCCCGATGGCCGAGTGTCTGACGTGCAGCGCCGACAAATGACCACTGTGCCGGGAGACAATGTTCATAACCTTGCCATTCGGGGTAACTTTGACGACTGCCAGGCGCTGGTGAAAGCGAGTTTTGTCGCTGACGCTTTTCTGCCCGACGGCCGCTCTCTGGTGGCCGTCAATTCCATCAATTGGGCGCGTATCATGGCCCAGATTGTTTACTATTTTTATGCAGCCTTCGCGCTAGGCGGGCCCGATCGGCCGGTGAGTTTCTCGGTTCCCACAGGTAATTTTGGCGACATCTACGCGGGATACCTGGCGCACCGGATGGGACTGCCCGTCAACAATCTAGTGATCGCCACCAATCGCAATGATGTTCTGCATCGCATGCTGACCACCGGTACTTATGCTCGGCAACCGATTGAGGCCTCACTGTCCCCCAGTATGGATATTTCGATCTCGTCCAACTTCGAGCGGCTGTTATTTGACCTCTATGACGGCGATGCCGCGCAGATCGCGCAGCTGATGAATGATTTTTCTGAGGGCGAGATTAATCTGACGGATTCCGCACTCGCTGGCGCCCAAAAGCTGTTTACCAGCGCCAAGGTCTCTGACGAGGAAACCTGCGAGGAAATCCGACTAGCTTGGCAAAAAACAGGGCAGCTCTTGGATCCCCATACCGCCATTGGTACCCGGGCGGCGCGACTGTGTGCGCGCGATGGAGAGGGCCCAATGGTTACTCTGTCCACTGCGCATCCCGCTAAATTTCCGGCAGCCGTGGCCCGAGCTGAAACAGGTCAAACCCCCGTGCTACCCGATCACCTGGCGGATCTTTTTGATCGAGAGGAGCGGTTTGATACCTTGGATAACGATATCGCCGCGGTTCATGCCTTCATGGCTGCGCAGTGTCGAAGCTGAACGCACCCGCCATTCGTCGGCGTCACGCCGAAATTTCCTCTGCTCTTCAAAGCACCGCACTACCCGAAGTGCTAAAGCGGGTGTACGCGAGTCGAGGTATTACTGATCCCGGGGAACTAGCTCTCAGCCTCGATCAGCTGATACCGCCGGCCAACCTCAAAGGTGTGGCGGATGCCGCGGAGTTACTGGCCGATGCCATAGAGGGTGAGGCCCGAGTATTGATTGTGGGTGACTTTGACGCAGATGGCGCCACCAGCTGCGCCATGGCGGTCTCGGTCTTGCAGCAGATGGGGCTGCGTGAGGTCGCCTATTTGGTCCCCAATCGATTCGAGTTCGGCTACGGACTGACCCCTGAAATCGTTGAGTTGGCGGCGGCGCAGATGCCCGACCTCATCGTCACGGTAGATAACGGTATCTCCAGCATCGAGGGCGTGTCAGCAGCCCAGAGCATGGGCATCAGCGTGCTGATTACGGACCATCATCTCCCCGGCGACTCCTTGCCGGCGGCGGACGTCATCGTGAATCCCAATCAGCCAGATTGTAGGTTCCCGAGCAAATCCCTGGCTGGTGTGGGCGTCATGTTCTACGTATTAAGTGCTGTGCGAGCGGCACTCCGCCAAAGAGGTTGGTTCAGCGCCCAAGGAATCGAAGAGCCCAATCTTGGTGACGCATTAGATCTCGTCGCACTCGGCACTGTGGCTGACGTGGTGCCACTCGATCGCAACAATCGGATTCTGGTCGCTGCAGGATTGGCGAGAATTCGCAGTGGCCGCGCGCGACCGGGAATCGAGGCGCTGTTTGACGTGGCAGGACGTGATCATCGGCAGGCCAGTGCGTCCGACCTGGGTTTTATTGTTGGTCCGCGGTTGAATGCGGCGGGCCGTCTCGACGACATGTCGATCGGTATCGAATGTTTGTTGTCAGAGTCGTCAGCATCCGCCCGAGGCTTTGCCGAAAAGCTGCATCAGCTCAATCGGGAACGCCGAGATATTGAGCAATCCATGCAGCAGGACGCGCTGGCGCAGCTGGAGTCGATCGAATTGGATGGGGATTCCTCGCTGTTTGCCATGACGCTCTACGACCCTGCCTGGCATCAGGGCGTCATTGGTATTTTGGCTTCCAGGATTCGAGAGCGAGTGCACCGTCCGACGTTGGTTTTTGCTGACGCGGGCGAGGGCATGCTGAAGGGTTCAGGGCGATCTATTGCAGGCCTTCACCTGCGGGATGTGCTCGATCAGGTAGCAACGCAACATCCTGGATTGCTGACAAAGTTTGGCGGGCACGCGATGGCGGCCGGCCTCAGCTTGGCGAAGGATGATCTAGATCGCTTCAAGCACGCATTGAACGACGCGGTGGCAGAGGCATTGGGCCACACTCCGCCGGAGCGAACCGAGGAAAGTGACGGTAGCCTTGCTCCCGGCGATTTTGGACTCTTGCTGGCAGAGCAATTGGCGAGTGGTGGGCCCTGGGGACAACACTTTCCAGAGCCGCTTTTTGACGGGCAATTCGCTGTGCGCAGCCACCGTATCGTGGGTGAAAAGCACCTCAAGCTCACGCTTGAGGTGGGAGGCACAGAAATCGAGGGGATTGCCTTCAATATTGATGTGCCTGAATGGCTGGCCGCGCCGCTAGACGTGTTCAATGCGCTCTATCGTCTGGATGTGAACGAATATCGCGGTGAACGCCGCGCACAGTTGATTATTCAATCTTTCTGGCCATGCTAGCGATCTTATCGCGGTGAGGGATATGGCAGTCGCGCGCTCAACCCGATAGACTCTCCGCCCTCATTTCGAACGTCTCCAGCTGGGGACTGACAACTTTGGAAAACCCGTGGAAATAGCCCCTCTTATTAATCAAATCAAAGATATCCGTGCACGCACTGACGTGCTCAGGGGGTATCTTTGACTTCGCTGTCAAACAGGATCGTCTGAAAGAGGTCGAGCTCGAACTGGCGGAGCCCAGCGTGTGGGATGACCCCGAGAAAGCCCAGGCACTGGGGCGTGAGCGGGCTTCTCTGGAGGCCGTTGTCAGTACCATCGAGGTCTTGGACGCCGGCTGTAATGACGCCAGTGATTTGCTGGATCTTGCCGTTGAGGAAGACGACGAGGACACCGCGCAGTCGGTAGAGCAGGATCTCACAGGTCTCGAGAGTGAACTCGAGAAACTCGAATTCCGCCGCATGTTTTCAGGTGAGACCGATCCCAACAATGCTTATCTCGACATTCAGGCCGGATCGGGCGGTACTGAGGCTCAAGATTGGGCCGAGATGCTGTTGCGGATGTATCTTCGTTGGGGTGAAGACAAGGGGTTCAAAACGACCCTGGTAGAAGCCTCTGCAGGCGAGGTGGCAGGCCTCAAGAGCGCGACTATCCAGTTCGAAGGGGATTATGCTTTTGGGTGGTTGCGAACCGAGACAGGTGTGCACCGGCTGGTGCGCAAGTCGCCCTTTGACAGCGGTGGGCGGCGACACACCTCTTTTGCTTCTATATTTGTGTCACCAGAAATCGACGACAACATTGAAATCGAGATCAATCCCGCGGATCTGCGGATCGATACCTATCGTTCGTCTGGCGCTGGAGGACAGCACGTCAATACGACCGACTCTGCCGTGCGCATTACCCACGAGCCCTCTGGGTTGGTGAGCAGTTGCCAGACGGAGCGCTCGCAGCATCAAAACCGCGACAACGCGATGAAGCAGCTTCGTGCGAAACTTTACGAGATGGAAATGCTCAAGCGAAATGCTGAGAAGCAGGCGTTGGAAGACAGCAAGGCCGACATTGGTTGGGGAAGTCAGATAAGGTCCTACGTGTTGGACGATTCCCGGATCAAGGATCTTCGGACCGGGGTTGAAACGCGCAACACTCAGACAGTACTCGATGGTGCATTGGATCCCTTTATTCAGGCGTCCCTGAAGCAAGGCCTCTAAGGCAATACAAAAGGAAGATAGTCGTGGACGATCCACAGCAGCCTGATGATGAAAATCGCTTGATCGCGGAGCGCCGCGCAAAGCTCGCCGCATTGCGGGTGTCCGGTCCGGCATTTCCCAATGATTTCCGCCGGACAGCGCTGGCCGGCGAATTGCAAGGCGACTTTGAATCTCAGGACAAGGCTGAACTGGAGACAGCGGATCATCGCTTCTCGGTTGCAGGACGGCTGATCCGCAACCGCGGCGCCTTTCTGCTCATTCAGGATGGGTCGGGCACCATTCAGCTGTACCTGAATCGTGAGACTTTGTCTGAAGAAGTGGTTCAGGCCATCAAGACCTGGGATCTGGGCGATATTGTTGCAGCGTCGGGCCCTTTGCATCGCAGCGGGAAGGGCGATCTCTATATCAACATGGAAGAAGGGCGCTTATTGACCAAGTCTCTTCGCCCCTTACCCGATAAGTACCATGGCCTGGTCGATCAAGAGATGCGCTATCGCCAGCGCTACGTTGATCTTATCGTGAACCCCGAAGCGCGCGAGGTTTTCCGCATCCGAGCGGCGACGGTCCAATTTATTAGACAATTTCTGGTTGAGCGTCAGTTTGTTGAGGTTGAGACGCCGATGCTTCATCCCATCGCGGGTGGTGCGACGGCCAGGCCCTTTATTACTCACCACAACGCGCTCGACATGGAGATGTATCTCCGGGTTGCCCCAGAGCTCTACCTCAAGCGGTTGACGGTTGGCGGCCTGGAAAAAGTTTTCGAGATCAATCGTAATTTCCGTAACGAGGGGCTGTCGACTCGGCATAACCCGGAATTCACCATGTTGGAGTTTTACTGGGCGTATGCGGATTACCGTGATGCCATGGATCTCACCGAAGAGCTCATGCGAGAGCTCACCCAATCGGTACTAGGCTCGACAGAAGTCGCTTATGGCGACGCGACTTACCATTTCGATCGACCCTTCCAGCGGATGACCGTGGTTGAAGCCATACTCAAATACAATCCGAGCCTTGCGGCTGACCAGATCGCAGAACGTGGCGCTGCTGCTGTGGTTGCCGAGCAGTTAGGTATCAAGGTGGAAAAGAGTTGGGGCCTAGGCAAGATTCAAATCGAAATTTTTGAGGAGACAGCCGAGGCGCAATTGCAGGAGCCGACCTTTATCACCGCTTACCCCACGGAAGTGTCGCCATTGGCGCGGCGCAACGATGACGATCCCTTTGTGACTGACCGGTTCGAGTTCTTCGTCGGTGGGCGGGAGTTGGCCAATGGTTTCAGTGAGCTCAACGATGCAGAGGATCAGGCGGATCGCTTCGCGGCACAGGTTGCGGCCAAAGAAGCGGGAGACGATGAGGCCATGCACTTTGATCATGACTACATTCGCGCTCTTGAGTACGGTCTGCCGCCGACGGCAGGGGAGGGAATCGGCATCGATCGGCTCGTCATGTTGCTGACCAATTCGCCATCCATTCGGGACGTGATTCTGTTTCCTCACCTCCGGCACGAATAATCTGTTCTCAATGCTGGTCTGGCCGCGTTGCGCGGTGCTATGCTCCCTCAAACCGATAGGGGCCCGCACCGTGGTATATCGCCAGCGTCTCATCCATGTCTTTTTCTTGTCAGCTACAATGCTGCTGTCGGGCTGCGGCTTGCTGCCCGCGGACACCGCATCAGGTGGCGGTGAGTCCGACGTATCGGATCTGAGCGCTGCAGGCGAATTGGAAGCGGGTATTTGCCAGTGTCCTGGCGAATCCCAAATTGATCACTTCACACTTGGACTTCAGGCGCTTGCCCAAGGCGACTCTGAGGCCGCGCGGTCAGCCTTTTCGGAACACGCCGTAGCTGGCGGTGAGCAAGCGCCTCTGGAGGCGGCTGCAGGGCAGGCTTTGGCGGATACTCTCGCTCAGTATGGCATTGAGGTAGAAGCCTCTGATGTCGGCGCCGCGACAGACCGAGCAGTGCTGATCGATTTGGTGCTGGCGTTGATCGCCGGTCTCGAGCAGCAGGTGTCCGACTTGAGCGAGCAAAATGCCGCGCTCTCGGCTGATTTAGAGAAACGCGAGGAAGCGCTTAAGCGCCTCCGGGAACTGACGTTGGGTCAGCCGGAAGCGTAACCCGGAAGCTAGACCCCTGATCTGGTTGGCTCTCTAACGCCACCCTGCCACCCAGCATCGCACAAAACTCTCTCACAATTGCCAAGCCGAGACCGGTGCCACCATATTTCACGCCGGTATTTGATTCTGCCTGAGTAAAGGCCTCAAATACCCGGTCCTGTTGCGCCTGGGTCATCCCGATACCGGTATCAGCAACCGAGACGATCAGTGAATCCTCCGTCATATGAGCGGAAACCGTAATCTCGCCATCCTTTGTGAACTTGCAGGCGTTGGAGAACAGGTTAGTGACAATCTGCTGCAGTTTCCCGCGATCACTGTTTATGTCACGCATGCTGTCCTTGTCGATATCCAGCGTGAGACGGTTGTTGTTTTGTAGCAGTAGCGGTGAGAGGGCATCACAGACTTGCACGAGAAGACCTGCGGGGCTGAACAGCTCGCGGCTCACCTGCATTTTCCCCGTCTCAATTTTCGACAGGTCAAGAATGTCGTTAATCAGAGTGAGCAGCTGCTTTCCCGAGAAGATAATAGTGGCGAGGTCATGATGAAACTGCTCGCGATCAATCTGTACGCCATCCCCCAGTTCGTCCTGTAGCATCTCAGAATATCCGATGATGGCATTGAGCGGCGTCCTCAGCTCATGACTCACATTTGCCAGGAACATACTCTTGGCTGCATTTGCAGAATCGGCGTCGGCGCGGGCGGTATTCATCTCCTCAATCGCGATCTGCAGCTTCGTCGACATTTCGTTGAAGGTGCGCGCCAAATCGCCGATCTCTCCTGAGTCGCGTTGGTCGTCTATACGATAAGTGAGATCTCCCGAGCCGAAGCGCTCGACACCTCGCTTCATGCGCGTCAGGGAGGCATTGGTGCTCCGAATCATGGCAAATACCAGCGCCAGAGTGATCGCAATCGAGCTGATAAAGCCAATGACAGTAATTTGGTCCGTCAGCGCAATCGTGGCGTTAATGGCGTTGGCGCGTTGTACCGCGATAAAAGACTGCCGCTGGTCGAGTTCCTGTAGTCGTTGTTGTGTATTGTTGTATGAGACTGCTGATTCGATATCAGGCGTCGGTGTGGGGTCGTTATAACGTTCATAGAATTGCCGCCATTCCTCGAGGAGTGCGGTGACACTGTCATGCAGCCGGCGGTAATACGTTTCCAGGTCTTCACCACCAAAACCACCCAACTGTCGGAGACGCTCTGCGATGATTTCCAGGTCTGCATAGGCCTTGTCCAATGCGCCGGTGTCTAATGGCTCTTCAGTACTCCCCCTCAACGTGGCCAGCACCAGCACCTGTTGACGCTTGTTTTGCAGATTCTGTTCTAACTCGGTAATGAGCTGCGACGCGTTGACGGTTTCCTGATAGGCAATCGAGCTCTCGTTCCGCGCAAAGCTGCCCCATAAAGAGGTGGCTACGTTGATGGCAAAGAGGATGAGAATGGCGCCCGAAAACAGATACAGTCGCCCGCGCAGACTGAGCCGTGGTCGCAATTGTGTCACTGCGTCAGCGGCGCGCATCAAGCTGTGCCGAGATCTTTGCCAACAGATCGGGGAAGTCCACCGGCTTGGTGGCATAGTCACTGCATCCCGCCTCGAGGGCGCGTTGCTTATCTTCCTCCATGGCATGTGCGGTGAGCGCGATGATGGGAATAGCCGATAGAGCGGGGTCCTGTTGCGCTTCCCGACAGGCAGTCCACCCGTCTTTGATTGGCAAGTTCATATCCATGAGCACGACATCGGGGCGCTGTTCACGCATCGACTCTAATGCGGCCTCGCCATCTCCGGCGGTAGTCACTTGATGGCCGGCGCGCTGAAGTCGCCGCACCAGCATGTCTCGGTTCACCTCATTATCCTCTACCAGCAAAATGGACTGGTCGATATGAGTCATGACTTCAAGCCCAATACTGGATAGGCCAGGATATGGTCTTCGATGCCTTTGACCACGAGCTCCCGAGGCTCACCCAAGTCAAAAATGCCTTCTGGAAGCGCCTGACGGGTGGCGTCAGAGATCAAAATCTCATCGTTATTGGTCTGACCCTCGATCCGCGAAGTCACATTCATGGCATGTCCAACGCAGCCGTACTTGGCACGTTGCTCTGAGCCAATATTCCCAGCGATCACCGAGCCGGTGTTGAGTGCGATGCGATGCTGCAGTGCGGGTAGTCCCGCTGCTTCATTGGCGGCGTTGACCATGGCCATGGCCTCACGCATGGCTAGAGCGCACCGGACGGCACGCTCGGGATCATTGTCCTGACGCTTTGGCGCCCCAAATACCGCCAAAATAGCGTCGCCCAGAAATTCATCGATCGTGCCTTCATAATCAAAGATGATGCCGGTCATCTGTTCGAAGTAGCCGTTGAGTAGCGAGACGACCTGAGGCGGCGGCAGGTGCTCGGCCAGACTGGTGAAGCCGCAAATATCTGACATCATGATGGTGACTTCGCGGAGATCACCACCGAGCTCTAGCCCTTCGGGGGCCTCCAGTAACTGCTCAACAATATCGTCCGAGAGATACCGACCGAAGGTCTGTCGAATGAACCGCTCATTGCGCTCTAGCTGATGCCGATAATCTTCCTCTCGATCATGCCACCGCTTGCGCTCGATGCCGGCGGAGATGCGGGCCTGAAGCAGAACGGGGTTGAAGGGTTTGAGCAAGTAGTCATCGGCCCCTGCCTGGATGCAGGCAATAATCTGGTCCATATCCTGACGGCCACTGATCATGATCACGGGCGTCGCGCGCAAACTGTCGTGCTCCTTCATACGACGAAGCACTTCGGCGCCACCGATGCCTGGCATCATCAGATCGAGAAGCATGACGTCGACACCGCGGGTCTCGAGTAGCTCCAGCGCCTCTTCGCCTGACTCAGCAGAAATGACGGTATGTCCTGCACGGGAAAGCAGCCTGCTGATCAGTTCCCGATTCTCGGGCATATCGTCTACCGCGAGGATCACACCCGGTGCTTCGGTGATGGGGAGCGGTGAGTTGTCGGCGGCCGGCAATTCCAGCGTGACCTGGGTGCTGTTTACTGCAGACAACACGGCGGGCAGCGTCTCTTTCAGTGCGGGATGCAGTAAGGCGATATCCTCGTGCAGCATTTCGGCGTAGCCCCTGATGGCGCCGATGAGATTGAGCAGATCGTGATTCATGTCGCTAGAGGGTGACGCCAGCAGTTCACGGACACGCTCAAGGCCTTCTTGCAATGCTTCAACATCACTATCCATGGGCGCGTCGATGGTCACGGTGGGACGCGACGCTGCAGCCAGCAGGGGCTGAGACGCCGTCACAATGCGCTCTGCCCATTGACCTGGTTGATCACTTTCTGTCACCACAAGAGCCGCCTCTCTTCGAATGTGCGCAAGTATACCGACGAACCTCATCTGACGTGCCCCGGTCACCTTTGGGGATAGGCGGCACGCAGTTCATAGGTTAGTATCGCACCAACTTGGGGAGAAAATGAGGCACACCACTTATGTTAGATCAAGTGGAAATATTTCACGGGTTGTCAGATGAAGAGCTGAAGGCGCTTGAAGGGAGCAGCACTACCCGGGCTTTCCCCAAGAATACCGTGGTGATTCACGAAAATGACCCCGCTGACTCCCTATTTGTCATTGAGTCGGGCAAGGTTAAGGTCTATTGCAGCGATAAAAACGGCAAGGAATTCATCATGAACACCCTGGGCCCGGGGGACTATTTTGGTGAATTGGCCTTGTTGGATGACTCCACCCGCTCTGCTTCCGTGCGCACGGTCGAAAAGTCCGAATTCCGGATCGTAATGAAAGAGGATTTCTCTGGTGTGCTGGAAGACCACCCCGGCATCACTCAGCAATTGATTAGTAATCTTGCCGGTCGCGTGCGCAAATTAACCGCAGACGTGAAAAGTTTGGCGTTGCAGGACGTATACGGCCGCGTTGCTAATGTATTAATGGACCTCGCAGAAGAGCGTGGTGACGGCACCTTGTTTATCCCGGAGAAGCTCACTCAGCAGGATATTGCCGACAGGGTGGGTGCCTCGCGCGAGATGGTGGCCCGTATCCTCAAGGACCTGACGATCGGCGAATATATTCGCTTCGAAGGACGTCACATCGTGATCAATACGCGGTTGCCAGCGAAGTATTGATCAATCCTCGGGGTGCCCAGTTACCTGAGTAGCGAGCGCCCCTGACCCTAATTTCACACGCAATGCATCGCCGGCCTTAGCTTGCGTCGCGCGTCTGATGACCGCTCCATTCTCGCCCGTGACGATCGCGTAGCCTCTGTTCAGGGTCTGCTCCGGACCCAGAGATGCCAGCAGCTTTTCTTGATGGGTGACCTCTGAGCGTATATCCCTCAGCCGCTGCTGGACCCGCTGTTGCAGCAGCTGTTTGAGTTGTTGGGTCTGTAACTGATATCGCGCCAGCCGTTGTCGCGGGTGTTGGGTGCCCAGACGAGTGGAGAGCTGGAGTGTCTGCGCTCTGCGATAACTAACTTGGCGTTCGACGGCTCGCTGAAGCGCGCCTGATAGGCTCTGTAGCGTTTTTTGTTGTTGGTTAAGCGCATACCCGGGATGACGCACCCGCTTGCTGAGCGATACGAATTCTTCTTTCAGTCCTCTGAGGCGTCTCCGCATCGACCGGCTTAATGCCTCGCGAAGATTGTCGAGGTGCAGAAGCAGTTCAGTTTGATCTGTCGAGATCAATTCCGCCGCAGCAGAGGGCGTGGCTGCGCGAGCATCCGCCACCAAATCCGCAATGCTGAAATCGATCTCATGGCCCACGGCAGACACCGTGGGCACGGTTGCTGCGAAGAGTGCGCGCGCCACCACTTCTTCGTTGAAGGCCCACAGGTCCTCGAGCGAGCCACCACCCCGACCGACGATCAAGACGTCGAGGGGCAGTTTGCCGCTGCTTGCCATCTGATCGGCCTGGGCAATGGCAGCTGCAATCTGATCGGCGGCTCCGTCTCCCTGTACCGCGACGGGGAAGACAAAAACGCGGGTGTGGGGACTGCGCCGTTCAAGCACCGTGAGAATATCCTGCAAGGCTGCACCCGTTGCAGATGTAATGACGCCCACATTGGCTGCGTCATTGGGTACCGCTTTTTTGGCATCTGCCCCGAATAGTCCTTCTTCTGAGAGCTGCTTTTTGAGACGTTCAAAAGCCAGTTGCAGCGCCCCGGCGCCCGCGGGCTCAAGATGTTCACAAATGAGTTGGAACTCACCGCGACCCTCATACAGCGAGACTTTCGCCCGAATCCGCACCGAGTCACCCTGATTGGGGCGGATTTTGACGCGGCTATTGGCGCGCCGAAACATCGCGCAGCGAACCTGGGCGTCGGCGTCTTTCAGCGAGAAATACCAGTGCCCGGAGCTGGCAGCCGTGAAGTTGCCGATCTCGCCTTCTACCCACACCCAGTCGAAATGGCTCTCCAGCAGGCGCTTGGCCTCCCGGTTCAGATCACTGACCGAGAGTGAGGGCTGGCTGTGCGATTCAAAGGACATGGGCAACAAGGGCTCACTGTGACCAGTTGGGAACGGGCTCCAGACAGCGCCGACATTGTCGGCTTGCGGGCCCGTCTGTATACTAGCGCGTTTGGGGAGACCCGATACGGCAGATTGCTGTCTATTGGGCAACACGAGGCCAACATGCTCCGAATTGCACACGAAGGGCTCACTTT
>JBELDB010000020.1:0-21854 GCA_042094525.1 Congregibacter sp.
TGGTGTCGATGCATTTCAGCAATCGACGTATCGACTCGATATTGGGCCGAGTGCGCTGCGCAGCTCCGACACAGGATTGGAGATCGACATTCAGGAGCGCGCCACGCCTTTTGGACAACGTGTGGCGGGTCGGGTCTCCCTCGCGTTTGATGGCGCCAGCGATCAGTGCTTTGAGCTGGACGGAGCCGGCGAGCATTGGTGGTGGCCTATTGCGCCCATTGCTCAGATTGATGTGGCGATGGAGCGACCGGGGTTACGATGGGGCGGGGCGGCGTATGTTGATTCCAACTACGGCTCGCGTCCAATCGAGACGGGCTTCGCCTCCTGGAATTGGTGTCGAGGGCATGGCCCGAAGGGCGACTGCCAGATTCATTATGACGCGCAGCTGAGTGGTGGCGGTGAGAAAAGGCTGTCGCTTTCTGTCGATCAATCTGGCGCATTGGCGCGTATGCCATCGCCAGATCTTCAGCAGCTCCCGCGCGGACCGGTGTGGCGCGTATCGCGCCCCGCCCGGATACCGCGTCCAGCAGTGGCGGTGAAAACCCTCGAGGACACGCCCTTCTATACCCGCTCCGAGATTCAGGTAGAGGGCGGGCATTTCATGCACGAGAGTCTCGACCTGCGCCGCTTTCGTCAGCCTTGGGTGCAGTTTTTGCTGCCGTTTAGAATGCCGCGAAGGGGCTAATGTAGAAGGGGCTAATGTAGTCAGTCGCGCTCTTGAGGTTGGGAGTGCATGCTCATTTCGTCACGCTGCTTCATGACCATGAATAGCTCGAACATCCACGCCGGGTTCGCTGAGAACTGTCTCGGTTGGTTAGGGTGTTGCCACTCTTCGGTATGGGGCACGGCGTCGAGTAAAAACTGATTTTCTGCTGCGCAGGGCGCCAACATATAGTCGGGCGCCGCCGCTGGCCCGCGAATCAGTCCAAACAAAATTTGGCTTTTACGCACCCGCGACACCACTGCGCGTTGGTTGATCGAGTCGTATCCATTTTGCGCAACGGTTTGACCAATCTCAGCATACAGTCTGCGTGCAGCGAGAATGCCAGGACGGCAGCTGCGTGGCAGTTGGCGAATTCCTTCGTCGGCAAGTTGATAGCGCCGCTGCGCTTCTGCGAGCATCTGTTTGAGAACGGTGGTCAGCGCCTCGCTGGGCTGAGGATTTTGTAGAAACACCTCCGGGTCGATGCCCGCTTGTTGCATCATCTCGCGAGGCAGGTAAAGACGGCCAGCGCGGGCATCCTCTCCTACGTCGCGACAAATATTCGTTAGTTGCATTGCAACGCCGAGGTCAGCCGCGCGGGCGAGGGTGGCATGGTCCTTTACACCCATGAGAATTGCCATCATCAGGCCGACGGTGCCCGCTACGCGAGCGCCGTAGTCGCAGACTTCAGCCAGCGTGTGGTAATCCCGACCTTCGGTGTCCCAGGCAAATCCCTCGAGAAGGGCGTCGAGCAGTCCCCGCGGTAATTTGTGGTCGATCACGATTTGACTCAGCACCCGATCAATCGGGTGATTGTCAGGCCGCCCGTCGTAGATGAGATCTAGTCGCTGATGAAGAGTGATCAGCGCTTGGCGAGGGTCATCACCGAGATCAACCAAATCGTCAGCGATACGACAGAACGCGTAAAGACCGGATGCTGATTCGCGGAGCGCTCTCGGCAGAAAATGAGAGGCGATATAGAAGGACTTAGAGCCATGTGACAGCAAGCGTCGACATTCGCTCATGTCGGTATGGGGCGTCATGATTTGGTGATCGCTACGCACGATGAGTCACGGCCGCTGGGATTAATTGGTCGATGACCTTGGCGGAAGAGATCACCGCGGGCATGCCGGCACCCGGATGAGTTCCCGCGCCGACGAGGTGCAAGCCCTTGATGTCCTCGCTGCGGTTGTGCGGTCTGAACCAAGCGCTCTGTGTAATCCGCGGCTCATAGCCAAAGGCGGCTCCTTTGACCGAGTTCAGCCGGTCATGGAAGTCCTGCGGTGTGAGCAGTCGGGATGTGACGATGCGATCACGCAGGCCGGGTAGCATGGTCTCTTCCAGTCGCTGGCAGATCCGCTCTTTGAACGTCTCGGCATATGTGGGCCAGTCCACATCCGCATCGAGATGCGGCACCGGCGCCAACGCATAAAATGTGTCGCAGCCCTCTGGCGCAAGCGAGGGGTCTGTCTCTGTGGGTCTATGCAGGTAAAGACTGAAGTCATCGGCCAGCACTTTGCGCTTGAAGATATCGTCCAGTAGGCCTTTATAGCGTGGCCCCAGAATCACGGAATGGTGGGGTACGTCGGGGTATTGTCCCTCGGTGCCGAAGTACCAGACGAACAGTCCATTTGAGAAATGTGAGCGGTCGATTTTGCGATCCGTCCATCGTTTGCGATGTTCCGCTTTGATCAGGTGCCGGTATGTCCAGGCCGCGTCCGCGTTGGACACCACGAGATCGCTATGCAGTGTTCGGCCATCTGCCAGTCGTACGCCACGCACGGCTCCGTCGTCTACCAGAATCTCTTCCACTTCAGCATTGCACTCGATCTTGCCGCCCTGGCCTTCAATCAGCCCGGCCATGCCTTTGACGATACTGCCGGTGCCGCCCATGGCGGACCACACGCCGAAACGTTGCTCCAAAAATGAGATCAGGGTGTAGACGCTGGTGACCGAAAAGGGGTTGCCGCCGATCAGTAGCGGGTGAAAACTCATCGTCATACGGAGCTGTGGATCACGTATGTAGCGCGACACCAGTTTGTAGACGCTCCGATCAGCCCGGAGCCTGATGAGCTGCGGCATGAACTTAAATAGTGCGAGCAATGAATCGAAGGGCTTATCGACCAAACCTTCGAAACCGACTTTGTAACGCTCCTCGCTGGCTTTCAGGTAGCGCTCGTAGCCCTCGGCATCGGCTTCATTGTAGTTTTTGATTTGTTCAATGTTGCGTGCTTTGTCACCTGAGTAGTCAAAGATGCGGCCGTCGTCAAAACGGAGCCGGAAAAACGGATCCATGGGTTTGAGTTCAACGTCATCGGCAAAGCGCTTGCCGCACATGGCCCATAGCTCTTCCAGTAAGAAGGGCGCGGTGACAATCGTCGGTCCGGCGTCGAAGGTGAAGCCGTCCTGATGGTAAACATAGGCACGCCCACCCGGCGCGTCCAGCTTTTCGAGCATGTGGACCCGGTAGCCCTTGGCGCCCAGGCGGATGGCAGCCGCAAGACCGCCAAACCCGGTGCCAATCACAATTGCCGTGGGTCGGTGGTCAGTCGTCTCCAATGAACGAAACGCAGATTCCGCGATATTCATATAAAAAAGACACTTAAACTGTCAGTTATATTAGACAGTGTAGCAGTGCTGGTGGGGGGTGCACAGCCTTCTTTTCACTTTGTGCCGGCAGCGTCAGAGAGTGGTTATGGCGACCATTTCTTGGAAAAGATCGTCAAAGATGTCGGGATCCTCTTCGTGGGCGAGGTGCCCAAGATCGGGAATACGCACCGAGCGTGCGTGAGGCAAATCGTTGACGACCGAGGTGCTCCTATCAGGGGGGATCGTGCGATCACCCTCAGCTGCGGCCAACCACACCGGCATCTGTAATGACGACAGACTGGCTAGCAAAGGTGGAAGATCCCAGCCTGCCATCATCCGTAACGTGCCGGCGATATGGTCGGGGTTGCTGAGTAAGGTGTCGTAGCAACGGCTCATGAGCGGGTCTACCGCCGAACCGGTGTCGGCCAACATGGAGCCGGTGGCTCGCCATCGAAGAGCGGGGGAGGCCAGCGCTCTGGGCAGCCAGGCGCTGCGAGCAAACCACCTCGCTGTTTTGCTGAACAACGGCGCCGCGAGTGAACCAAATGGATTAAACGCTGCGTTGATGCATAGAATTCCCTTAGGAGGCGAGTCCGCAGTCAGTGCATATTCGGCCGCCAGCGCTGCGCCTGCAGAATGACCGATGATCCAACGAGGTTCTGCATCCAAGGCGGCCATCAGATCTCTCAAGTAGCGGGCAAAGGGAGTGAGTCCCACCGCCTCGAGTGGCAACAGGGTCGTGAAGCCTTGGCCCGGCAGGTCGGCCGCGATCACCCGGTGGCGTTCGCTCAGCCGGGCCGCGAGGCCGGAAAAAGAATGTGCGGAGGCGCCAGCGCCGTGCAACAGGAGCACCTCTTCGCCGCTACCACTGACTTGTACATGAAAATCAATATTGCCTACACGCACGAAGCGGCTGGTGTCTGCCCGCGGCCAGAAGTCAGCCGCAGCGCTCCATGCTGTCTGCGAGGTCATGGAGTGGCGGCGCGGATAGCGCGATTGAGCGTCTGCGCGTCTGCCTGAGGCAGGGCAAGGTAGGTACCACGCAGTGTGTCGGCGAGTTCTCTTGCGCGAGGTTGTGGTCGTTGTGCGGTATCGATCACCAGCCCGCTAGAAGGGCTCAGCGCCAGCATCCTTGCCGCAACCAGTGCGTCTGCCGTGCCCGCTTCCCGGCTTCGGGTCCCGTCCCGGGCAACATTGGCCGCCCCATCGGTGAGGATTACGTACTGCATGGTGGTGCCTTGTTTGCCAGCACGTTCCGCCATGTCGCGGGTAAGATCTAATGCTGCTGCCATTGGCGTGGCACCACCACCCGGTAGTGCGGCCAGAGTTTTTTTGGCGCGTACCAATGATCGTGTCGGCGGAAGGAGTAATTCGGCCTGTTCATCGCGGAAGGCAATTAATGCCACTTGGTCTCGGCGCACATAACAGTCTGCAAGTAACAGCTCTACAGCGCCCTTGGCCTCTGCCAGCCGCTGCAAGGCCGCTGAGCCCGAAGCGTCAACCACAAACACTGTCAGGGTTTCCCTGCGCTGCTGAAACCGAGTCAGATGAATATCCTCTCGCCGAATCTGTAAGTGACGCGGCGAAGCCTGATTGCCATGCTCCGTCTGCTCCCGGCGACGCAAGGGTTGCCAGGGGGCTGCCGCCCGAAGCGTTGCGAGAATGTTGACACGGCCGCCACGCCGGTGATCACCGCGAAACACCCCCGTTGGTCGACCTCGGTTCTGATGCCGGTGCTGATCGCCGGCGCTACCGGTGCTGCTCTGTCGAAGTCGAGCAGATCGTGTCTGCAATTGTTCCAGCAATCCGGCAGGAAGTTGGGCCAGAGCTGCTTCGAGTAGGCGTTCCTCCTCTGGAGGGGGTTGCTCTGGTGTAGGTGGTGGCTCGGTGTCGTCGGTTTGCTCTGATTCTGGCTCTGGTTCTGGAGGCGGTTCGGCCATTTCCGGGATCTGCTGTGCTCGAGGCAGCAGGCAGAGCCGCAATGCTCGCGCCACGTCCTCCTCTTCAACGGTACGGGATTGTCTGAGTGCTGCCGATGCGCGTGCTACTTTTGCTGCGGCGAGGGTAGGCCGGGGCGAATCAATGCCTAGTGATGCGGTGAGCGTCGCCAGTGCCGTGAGGTGCTCGTCGCTCATGATCACGCTCGCGAGCGCATCCATTGCTCGCTCAATGTCACGGCGGCGAAAGATCTCGTCGTCGACATCATGAATACCCAGCGTTGTCATATCTAACGCGACCCCGAGCCGATCGACCAGGGCTGCGTGGGCATGCTCTTCCTCTGTGCCCTCATCATTGGCGATGAGCGCAATGCGCGCGGGCGTTACGGCCTCGATGCCGTCTCTTGCCACGCTAATCGTGCCGTGGTCGAGCGCGGTGCACAGATGATGCACCGTGTTGCGAGGTAAGCGCTCTGCCATTGCCGCGATGACGATGAGCCCATCACATTCGCCCAGCATGCCAGTTTCTGCGATCGGTCTGCCGTGCTGTAGCGTTGCGCCTAGATCAATACCGCCTAGCAGCCGACCCTCCGGAATGTTGGCGGGGATCTTGCGAATGGGATCCTGCTTAGACAGCTGTTTGACGCGTTCCAGCCAGTAGTCACGAACCGGACCAGGTGGGGCTCGCAGGTGGACTCCGCCCACGGCTCCACCTAGCAGTGAAATCAGCGCGGCGGCCCACTCGGCATCCGTCCAAGGTGAGGGAGTCTCAGCTGCCACCGTCGTCAACAGATTCTTGGAACAAATCCGCAATGACCCGCTCTACCCGAACATCCGCGCTGGATTCATCCAGCGGGTCACGTCGCAATCGGTGACGCAAAACCGAGGGTGCCATGGCGCGCAAGTGGTCCAAGGTCGCCGCTGTCTTGCCCTCTAGTGCCGCCAGGGCTCGAGCACTGCGCACGAGAGTCAGTTCTCCTCGAAGGCCGTCAGTGCCCAGCGCCAGACAGAGTTTAGCCGCGGTTTCCAGCAGCACGGCGGGGGTGTCTACATCGTCGAGTCGCTCACGCGCGGCTTGAATCTTCCGCCGCAGTGCGCCTTCCTTACGCGCCCACTTTTTACGAAAGGCGGTGCGGTCTTGATCAAAGGCTTCTCGCAGGCGAATGATCTCGACTCGAGTTGGTACATCGCCGGGCGTCCGGACATCGATCGAGAGGCCGAATCGATCCTGAAGCTGTGGGCGCAGTTCTCCTTCCTCGGGGTTGCCGCTCCCGACCAAGACAAACTGGGCTGGGTGTCGAACACTCAGTCCCTCTCGTTCCACAACATTCTCCCCGGAGGCGGCGACATCAAGCAGCGCATCCACGATATGGTCCTCGAGCAGATTCACTTCGTCGACATAGAGGAAGCCACGATTGGCCTGTGCTAAGAGCCCAGGTTGAAAAGCTTTTTCGCCGTTAACGAGTGCGCGCTCAATATCCAAAGCGCCGACTACGCGATCTTCCGTAGAGCCCAGTGGTAGATCGACCACTGGAATGGTGACGGCCTTGGCGTCCGGCGTAGCCGAGGGTCTGCCGCATTGCGCGCAGAGTCCTGGTCGTGGCGACATCGGGTCGCATTGGTATAAGCAGCCGCTCACCACGTCGATTTTTGGGAGGAGTGCCGCGAGGGCTCGGATCGTGGTGGACTTGCCCGTACCCCGTTCGCCCAATACCAGCACCCCGCCAATGCCAGGGTCGACGGCGGCGATCGACAGCGCGCGCTTCATGTCGTCCTGACCGACGATAGCGGTAAACGGATAAGCGTTACTCATGCATGCCCCCTGTTGCGACTGCGCGGATCGTCCGGCGACCTGACCCAGAAAGCGTGAATCAAGGACTACCCGTACTTATGTCAAACAAACTATACTATCTACATGTCAACTTTCATTGATATTTATAACATGGCCAAGCCACTGACGCCTGCTTTGGACGCGGAACAATTTGCCTTGTCGCTCAACGGGGGAGTGACGCTGAGAGGCTATCGAGGAGAGGTTACTCAGGGGGCACCATTGGTGCTGTTGCATAGCATCAATGCGGTGCCCAGTGCGATGGAAATGCGTCCCCTGTTCGAGCATTACCGCGACAAGCGTCCCGTTTGGGTCCCGGATCTGCCGGGCTTTGGCATCTCAGATCGACCCGATGTGAACTATAGCTCGAGTCTGTATGCGCGGTGGTTAGCGGAATGGCTCGAGAGCCTTGATCAACCGGCCGATGTGGTGGCGCTGTCTCTGACTGGCGAGTTTATGGCGCGAGCGATTCTGGAGCAGGGCGTTAAGGTGCGGAGCTTGTCACTCATCTCGCCCACCGGGATGGGTGTTCGAACCCCACCGACGGCGCCGAACGGGTCCCGCGTGGATCGTTTCCTGGCTTCGCCTTGGGTTGGTCGACCGCTCTACCGCGTGTTGACGAGTCAGCCGAGTATCAGATGGTTTCTGGGGCAGGCATTCGTCGGCGCCACACCGGAGCATATGGTCCGCTATGCGCTAGAGACAGCAAGTCAGCCCGGCGCACATTTTGCTCCCATCAAGTTTCTGACATTCAGTCTGTTCACCGAGCAGGCAGTCTCGCGTCTATACAGCCGCCTCAAGTTGCCTTGTTTGGTGCTCTACGATCGTGATCCCAATATCGGCTTTGAACGTTTGCCGGAACTTACCGAGGTGCACAGCCACTGGGCAGCCAAGCAACTTTCGCCGAGTCTCGGTCTGCCCCATTGGGAGCTCACGGCCGAGACCATTGAGGCGCTGGAGGATTTCTGGAAACCGCCGGAGCAGGAAGCGATGTGCTCAGGCGATATCATGGACCACGGCGCTCGCCGCGAGTCGGCCTGATAGTGTCGCCATCGGCACGCCGGGGCCGGGATGAACGCTGCCTCCTGAGAGGTAGAGGCCCGGTATACGGCTTCTGGCACCCGGTCGCTTAAAGCTCGACCAGATTCCGTGTGAGGCGCCCCCATAGAGGGAGCCGCCGCTGCCTGGGAACCGCCCGTGCCAATCGGCCGGCGTCGTGCTAACACAGTTTTTGTCCTCGAAGCTGAGATTCAGGCCGCAGCGATCCAGTACTGCCAGCGCGTTATCTCGCGTGCGCGCCACGTCATCCTGAGCCCAGGTCTGCTTGTCGCCGTCAGCCGGCGCATTGACCAGCATCAGCAGTCGCTCCGATCCGTTTAGCGATCCGTTTGGCCCGCGATCCTGCGCGCAGAGATACACCGTCGGTTTCGAGGGTACATTGCGCTCTTCGAAAATGGTGTTGAACTCGCTCGGGTAGTCTGATTCGAAAAAGACGTTGTGATGATCGAGGCCAAAGCCCGAGCTGCTGCCTTTGATGCACCAGGTCAGCGCAGAGAGCCCGCGTTGCTCTACTGATCGCGGTTTGACGGCCCGCATGGCCTCGTCGCCCAGCTGTCCGGTGGCGAGGGCGTTGGTGTCGCCATTGAAGACCACCACATCAGCAGGCAGGGAAGTGCCGTCCTCGAGCCGCACCCCGCAGGCTTTTCCTCCTTTCACCAGCACTTCGCTGACATGGGTGTTGAGATGGAGGTCGATGCCCAGTTCCCGGCCCAGGTCTGCCATGGCTGCGGCGAGTCTATGCATACCCCCATCCACCAGCCAGACACCTTCGAGCTCGACGTGCGCGATGAGCATCAGCGTGGCGGGCGTGCTGAGCGGTGAGGAGCCCACATAGGTGGCATACCGCGCGAATAGCTGCCGCAGTCGCTCATCAGAGAAAAAGCCGCCCAGCGCGCGCCACAAGTTGGGGGCGGGTCTAGCCGCCATCAATGAACTGGGATGGTGTTGACGCAACACGCGACCAACCAGTGTCACCGGGTCGGGCTTTGATGCGGTCATGAAAGTTTCAGATAGCGTCTGATGGATACGTGCACTCTGCGAATAGAAGCGCTCAAAGCCAGCGGCGTTTTCTGTGCCGGCAAAATCCTCAATGGACTGGCGGGAGCGCTGAGCATCCGGATACAAATCCAGCACGCCGCCGTGACTCCAGGCATGGCGCGCAATGATCGGGCTCTCTAGCAGCGTCAGTCGATCATTCAAGCAGGCGCCGGCGTCCGCAAACAGTTGCTCGAAGATCGAGCGCATGGTCAGGACAGTGGGGCCGCCGTCGACCTCCCGGTCATCGACCGCGCGCGTGTGCATCTTGCCACCCGGTGCGTTCCCGCGTTCAAAGAGTGTGACCTGGAAGCCCGCGCGCGCCAGATCGATGCTGGCGGCCAAACCGCCCGCACCGGCGCCGATCACAATGGCGTGCTTGGCGCTCATGCCACCCGTAACTTGCTTCGCAGCGGCCGGGTGACGACGCGCTGGTGATAAATGATTAATGTCAGACCCACAATGAGCGGCACTGCCCAAAGCCCCGGCTGCAGCGCCAGCTCAGGAATGAATCGCACGGCGCCAAAGGCAAAGAATGCCGTGTACACCGAGATGCCGGCGCCGACGAGGCACTTGATGTGTTCCTTGATGCGGTCTGTCGGCAGTGGTTGTGGCTTATAGATGAACCATAAATTGGTGACCACGGTGGCGAAGCCGACCATGGAGATGCCCATCATCATGGGCTCTGCGGCCAGAACGCCCCGCACAAAACAGTTGGCTGATACAACGGTCAACAACACCTGAGAGACGAGGTTATGCCAGACGCGATTGCGCAGGTGATCGCGGCCATTGCGCATGCTGAGCCAGCCCTGCCAGGCGAGGTTGACCGTCAGGGTAGCGAGGTAAAGCATCATCCAGCCAAAGATATTGGTAATGGCTTGCGGGTCCGCAAAGATCGGGTGCGCAGCCAAATGCGGGTGAGTGCCTGTGGGGTCAGACAATGTGGTGAGGCTGATCGCTACCGCGGTAAATCCGGTGGCGATCATCGACTGCACGAATAGGGTGCCGGCGCGACGGTGCAGCATGCCGCCTTTTTTTCCGGCGATCGGAATCCAAAGCACAACCAGTCCGACCGTACCGGTGGCGATGTGCAGTCCTACCAGCCACTCAAACAGTGTGTGGGTCGACACCATCAGGTCACCCCTCCATACTGCATCAACCGAGTCGGGACTGTGAGATGAGCGCATCCGAGCTTTATATACCGCCCAAGCCACTGTCGCTGTGGTCGGTGGTCGCGCTTGCGCGAGTCCTGTGGAAGGGAGACGGCAACCTGCTTGAGCTCCTGCCCGCTGCCGCTTATCACTTTGACGTCGGCAATCTTGGCTATTCTCGACGCTCGACGGTGCTCTTTAATGAGCCCGACGCTGTGCGCGAAATCATGCGTGATGCTGAGGGTGTCTTTCCCAAAAGTGACCTGATGGTCAGTGCGCTGGAGCACCTGATCGGCGACAGCATTTTTGTGACCGATGGCGAGCGCTGGAAACGGCAGCGCGCGATGATTGACCCCGCGTTTTCGCACATGCGGATAAGCCATGCCTTTGGTGCAATGAAGGCGGCGGTAGATGATCACCTGCTGGCCTTGCAGGACAAGGCGGCTTCGGGAGAGGCCTTTTCTCTCGATCTCGCCATGAGCCACCTCACGGCGGATATTATCTGTCGCACCGTGTTCTCGACGCCGCTGCAGAGCGGCGTTGCCGTGGACGTGTTTGAGGACTTCACGCTGTTTGAGCGCTCCGCGGTGCAGGTCGACGTGCTGCGTCTGATCCTCAAGCCCGCCTGGAGTGACATTCCCCAGCCGCCTGAGGTGCTGGCAGCTTGCGAGCGGATCCGTGGACATCTGGGGACGCTGGTCGATTCGCATCTCGACAACCCCGAGGCATTTGATGACATCGCTAGTAGCGTCATCGCCGCGCGCGACCAGCAAACCGGAGCGCCGTTCTCTCGGGAGGAGCTCATCGATCAGCTGGGCGTGTTTTTCCTCGCTGGTCACGAGACCACTGCGAGTGCGTTGACCTGGGCGTTTTATATTTTGGCTGATCAACCCCACTGGCTCGCCAGGCTGCGCGAGGAAATCGCCACTGTCATCGGCGATGCGCCGGTGAGCTTTGAGCACACCCGACAGCTGCCGCTGACCAAGGCGTTTTTCAAAGAGACATTGCGGTTGTATCCGCCTATTACCTTCATGCCGCGGGTGGCGCTGCGCGAGGCCACTGTTGGTGGTCGGCGTCTGCGTAAAGGGGCGTTGGTGATGATCGCGCCGTGGACGTTGCAGCGACACAGTAAGTGGTGGGCAGACCCCCACGCCTTCAAGCCTGAGCGCTTCCTGCCCGAGCAGGAAGCGGCGCTGGTGCAGGGCGCTTATATACCCTTCGGCCAGGGGCCTCACACTTGCGTCGGTGCGGGTTTTGCACAAACAGAGAGCGTGTTGATTCTGGCTGAGTTGGTGCGGTGCTTCGATTGGCTGCTGGAGCCCGGTCAAACGGTGCGACCCGCTGCGCGCATGACCACGCGGCCAGCTGACCAGGTCATGCTTCACGTTCGTCCCCCTGCGACATGACCGCGCTTTGTTCGGGGGGTCCCTGACGCAACGCTTGTTGCGATCCTGGTCGAAACCCTGATGGCAACCCTGGTCTAAACCCCGGTCGAAACCCCGGTCGAAACCAGTGCCAGGCGATATCACACTGACTGGCATCGCCAATGGGCATGCGCTCGCGGATCGATCGCCAGATAAATTCCCAGCACAGGGGCGTCATCAGGACAAAGGGCAGGGGATCCCGCCAGGACCACACCGCGTCTCGTGAGACGAACAAATCTCGGAGGCAGCGGATCAACTCGGGGATCTGAAATCGGAACAGGTGCTTATACGCCTCGGTGAGTGTGGAGTAGCTCCATTGCACACGCTTGCCGGCCGCGCTGATAGACGGGGCTCCGATAGCCTCGCCCATGACCGCGGCGCCCAACCACGCCTCGTCGATGAAGTGCACGCCGCTACTCAGCCGGGGATTGCATTCAATTCCCCAGGGAATCCCGCTACGGTCAAGAATGAAGTCGAAGCTCAGAAATCCGGTGACACCTGTGTCGGCCACGTATTGTTCAATCCATTGTTTGACTGAGAATGGGGTGGGTGCGCTCTGGAAGCCGACGGCCACCGTGCCGCTGTGGGTGCTGCCCCGGTAGCTGGCTGTGGCCCTGACCTCGCCGGCATCCACCCAGCTCAGCGTATACAAATGATTACCTTCGACTCTGCGTTGCAGGAGCATGTCCTGTGACGGCGGCGGTAGCGTACTGCCTGGTGGAATGAACGACACCTCGGTTCCAGAGCACCCGCGGCGGGGTTTCAGTACGCACTCGGTTTGGCGAATCAGCGCACGCGCTTCGCCATCTGAAGTCGTATAGGTAGAGGGCGCCGTTACGCCGCGGCTGATCGCGTAATTCACGAATTGCAGCTTGTCGTGCCACTGCGCGATCCACTTGGCCGCCGGGCCGACGTAGCGAGTGGTGTCAGGAAGGCGGGGGGCGAGGTTGGCCACATGGCAGACCTCCTCGGAAGTGGGGATGAGGTCCGTTACCTCTTCCCGCTCAATAATGTCGAGGATGTCCTGTTCCCACCCCTCTACGTCGTCGTTGGGCGGGGCTACCTGAAAGGTTTTAGCTACGGCGCGACTGACAGAGCAGAGCTGGCGCTTCATAGGGTCTGCCACGATGACCCGGACGCCATGCCCATGCAGGCACCGCGCCAGCGTCAGTGCCGCGGGAAAACGCCCAACTGTCAGTAATGCGGTTCTAGCCACTTATCTGAGCCAATACTGCCCCTTTATATCAATATGTTTACTGTATTTGTGTCTAATAATCTATACATAACTTTGCACAGGCCCCAGCCGGTCACCTCAAGGGTGGCGTCTGTCGCACGACGGCGGTCCGATTGGTGTTTGGTTGTCGCGGTCCCGCATCGTGAGCAGCAACACCTGCTGGGGAAGGTAGCTGTTTCTGCTGACCTTGCCGTCTTTTCACGCTGTGATTGAGACAGTCGCGCTTTAACCGCGTAACACTGGCAAGGTATAGGGTTCAGTTTTTGTCTTGATGAATCTAACGCCGAAGCAGGTGAGGTCCTGTCATCCTTGATCGGGGTGCGGTATCTTGCCGGCCCATTCGATGTTGAAGAAATGAGTCCAGACTATGAATGCCAAAGCCGAGTTGCCCGGTCACGTCCAGTACCCACACTTATTCTCACCGTTAGACTTAGGGCATACACAGCTCCGCAATCGCTGCATCATGGGGTCCATGCACACTGGTCTCGAAGAGCAGCCCGACGGCTTCGAACGGATGGCAGCGTTTTACGCCGAACGTGCCGCCGGTGGCGTTGGCATGATCATTACCGGCGGTATCTCGCCAAATGAAGAGGGTGGTTTAGTTGTCAAAGGTGAGGACGGCAAACCGCTAGCCGCTGCGTCCAAACTCAATAACGAAGAAGAGGCCGCCGGCCACCGTATCGTCACCGACGCCGTTCATGCGGCGGCACCCGACTGCAAGATCTGTCTGCAGATTCTGCACATGGGTGCGCTGGCCTATAACGATGCTGCCGTTGCGCCATCGCCGGTGCGCTCTCGCATTGGCGCCTACTCGCCAAATGAACTCGACGAAGCCGGGATCGAAAAGCAAATCGCTGACCACGCCCACTGCGCAAAGCTGGCGCGGCAGGCGGGTTATGACGGCGTAGAAATTATTGGTTCAGCGGGCTATCTGCTGTCGACCTTTCTCGTAGAAAAAACGAACCAGCGCACCGATCAATGGGGCGGTAGCTACGAAAATCGGATGCGCTTCCCGGTCGAAGTCGTGCGCCGCGTTCGCGAGGCGGTGGGTCCTGATTGCATCGTGATCTTCCGCATTGCGGCGATGGACATGCTGCAGGGCGGCATGAGCTGGGATGAAATCGCGCAGCTCTCAAAAGCCATTGAGGCAGCCGGCGCGTCGATGATCTCAACCCATTTCACGTGGCACGAGTCGCAGGTGCCGACTATTGCCACCATGGTGCCGCGCCGCGCGTTTACCGGCGTGACCAAACGCGTGCGCAATGAAGTCTCCATCCCGGTCATTACGTCGAACCGGATCAATATGCCTGATGTTGCCGAGGCGGTGCTGGTCGATGGCGATGCCGATTTGGTGTCAATGGCGCGGCCCATGCTGGCTGATGCCGAGTTGATGAAAAAAGCGGCAGAGGGTCGAGAGCACGAGATTAATACCTGCATCGCTTGCAATCAGGCTTGCCTCGACCACACCTTTGCCATGAAGACTACGTCGTGCCTGGTGAACCCGCGCGCCTGTCACGAGACCATGATCAAGTGGGGTCCCGCTTCGGAGACCAAGAGTATTGCGGTGGTAGGTGCGGGCCCCGCCGGTCTGGCATACGCGACGGTGGCTGCCGAGCGTGGGCATGCCGTGACACTGTTTGATGCGGCCGATGAGATCGGCGGGCAGTTCAACCTGGCGAAGCGGGTGCCGGGCAAGGAAGAGTTTCACGAGACCCTGCGTTACTACCGCGCCATGCTCGATAAGTATGCTGTCACCGTGAAACTCGGTGAGCGCGTTGATGCCGCGCAACTCGCCGCTGCTGGTTTCGATCATGTGGTGGTGGCGACGGGTATCAACCCGCGTACCCCAGATATTCCCGGCATCGACCACGAGAAGGTGGTGGGCTACATCGACGCGATCAAAGGCATCAAGCCGGTCGGCAAGAAAGTCGCGGTGGTGGGTGCAGGCGGTATTGGCTTTGACGTCACCGAGCTCATTACCCACGAGGGTACTAGCTCGGCGCTGGATATCGATTTGTTTGCCAAGGAGTGGGGTGTCGACTTCGAAAACCATCCTCGTGGTGGCGTGACGGGCGTAGAGCCCGTGGTGAACAAGGCCGACCGCGAAGTGTGGCTGATGCAACGTAAAGACACACCGGTCGGACGCGGACTGGGCAAGACCACAGGCTGGACCAAGCGGCTCCTACTGAATCGTCGCGGGGTCAACATGATCAACGCCGTCGAGTACGTGCGTGTTGACGACGCGGGCCTGCACGTTCTGATCGGTGGTCAGCCCAAGACTTTCGAGGTCGATACGGTGATCATCTGTGCCGGGCAGGTGCCTGAGCGTAGCTTGTACGACGCGCTGGAGGCCGAGGGTTTGTCGGTAGATCTGGTCGGAGGTGCTTATGAGGCCGCCGAGCTGGATGCCAAGACGGCGATTAATCAGGCGACGCAGCTCGCGGCTGCGGTCTGACCCGCGAGCTCTGGCTCACCTGATGGCTCCTTAGCGAGCAATTGTGGTTACCACATTCGTGCGTGACAGTTGTGAGCTGCGCTGGCACTCTGCGCGCGAACATCACTAATGCGATTTGGATAGAGAGGTAGACCACACATGGCCCGTTGGGAATGCATCGTCTGCGGACTGATTTACGACGAGAAAGAAGGCTGGCCCGAGGATGGCATCGCGCCCGGTACCAAGTGGGAAGACGTCCCCGATGACTGGACCTGTCCGGACTGTGGTGTGGGCAAAGACGACTTCGAATTGATTCCTGGCTCCGATGAGGGTGATACGCCCGCCGAAGCGGCGGACTCTGAGGGCTCTACCGACGCTAGCGCGCGCTCGGTCGTTGTCATTGGTTCAGGACTGGCGGGCTACGGTCTAGTGCGCGAGCTGCGCCGCAAAGATGAGGCTGTCGCCATTACGGTGCTGACATCTGATGGAGGTGAGGGCTACTCCAAACCGATGATCTCAACGGGCTATACGAAGGACCTCAACGCCGACAAGCTGGCGGCACAAAGTGCCGAAGAGTTGGCGGAACAGCTGAACGTGACCGTGCGCACCCGCACGCGGGTCGCCAGTATCGATACCCAGACACAAACGGTGCACCTCGAGGGCGGCGAGGCGCTGTCTTACAGCGAGTTGGTGTTGGCATTGGGAGCTGAATTGATCCGGCCACCCATTGGTGGCGATGCGGCCGACGAAGTGCTCGGCGTGAATGACCTCGACGACTACCGACGCTTTCAGGATTTGCTGGCCGCCAAAGGCGCTAAGAAGGTGGCCATTATTGGCGCCGGGCTGATCGGCTGTGAGTTTACTAACGATCTTTTGAACGGCGGCTTTACAGTCGAGGCCGTCGACCCCATGGGCTGGTGCTTGCCGACTCTGTTGCCTGAGCAATCCGGGAGGGCGGTGCAGGCTGCACTTGAAGAGAAGGGCGCAACGTTCCATTTTGGCCCGCTCGCCACTGAGGTGAATCGCGCCGGAGAGGGTTACGCGGTGACGTTGAACAACGGTGACACCATTGAGGCCGACGCGGTCTTGTGCGCGGTTGGCGTGCGGCCGCGAACGGGTTTGGCCAGCGATGCGGGCATAGCGGTGAATCGCGGCATCGTCACAGATCGGCAATTGCGCACTAATGCGCCCAACGTTTTCGCCATGGGTGATTGTGCCGAAGTGGCTGGGCATGTGCTGGTCTATGTTGCGCCATTAATGGCGGCGGCGCGCGCATTGGCCGCAACATTGGCGGGTGAGGCAACAGACGTGAGTTATCCCGCGATGCCGGTTGCCATCAAGACACCTGCCTGTCCGGTTGTGGTCTCTCCACCCGCAAGAGACGTCGAGGGTGATTGGCACTTTGAGGGCGAGGCACCCGATATCAAGGCGCTGTTCCGATCCGGCGAGGGTGACTTACTGGGCTTCGCCTTAACGGGGCAGGCGGTCAAGGAGCGTATGGCGTTGAGCAAAGAACTCCCGGCCATTCTTGGCTGAGTTGAGAGGGCAGATACAAAAAACCCGCCTGATGGCGGGTTTTTATTGAGTCGGTGCTGATTAGAACTGATATCGCACATCCACACCGTATGTGGCTGGGGCGCCCCACTGACCGAGGTTCAGGCCAAGGTCAGGTCCGAAGTTAAAGTTGAAGGTTCGGTACTCCTCGTCGGTAATGTTGCGACCCCACAAAGCCACGCTGAGGGCCTGGCCGTTATCCATCTCATGCAACCAGCTGAGTCGTGCATCCACCAGCGTCCGTGAATTGTTGATTGTTTGGTCAAAGGCCACGGGGACGGGTGTGGGGAATGCCGCGCTCGCGTAAGCGCCCTGAGTGGTGGCAATCGACACGGCATCATCCTGATAGTTAGCAACCAACTGCAGGTTGAGGGTTCCGTTGCCGGCTTTCAGCACATCCCAGTCCATGACCAGTGTCGCAGAGCTCTCCGGCAGCATGCCAGGTTGTGCGCGCACATTGAGCCCCAGGAAGTCCGGGAACTCGTCGAAGTCACCATCGATGAATGCGTAAGTCGCTTTTAATCGGAGCGACGGGGTGATGGCCCAGGCGGCATCGATCTCTATACCATCGCGACTCGCGTCAGCAGCATTGTCGGTCTGCTGCGCCAGGTTGCCACCGGTGGTGTCGATGGTGGAAACCTGCATGTCGGTGTATTCGTAGCTGAAGTAGGTAGCGTTAAAGCGAACCCGGCCATCAAGCAGCATGGACTTAATGCCCACTTCCCAGCTTTCCATGTCTTCTTCACTGAAGTCATCCGGGGTGCCGGTGGCGCGGTTGAAGTAACCGTCATTGAAACCACCAGCGCGGTAGCCCGTTGAGTAGCTTGCGTAGACATTAATGTCGTCTGAGAAGAAATACTGAGCAACCAGGCGACCGGATACGTTACTGAACTCCTGGCTAAATTTCTGACCGTAGACGCCGGGGGTTTCGGGGAGTTTATCGAGATCGGCGAGGTCCCAGTAGTAGCCGCCGTCAAGATCGAACGGAATGTCGACCGCGGTGCCGGTCATCATCGACGCAATCGTCTCCTGAATAGCATTGCCGATGAAGCCGGCCACACCGCCTTGTGCATCTCGCCACAGGTAGGTAATGCCTTTCTCTTCATCGGTGTAACGCAGACCCGCTGTAAACGCCCAGTTGCTGCCGTTAGGTCTCCAGGTGGCCTCACCAAATATCGATGTCGCGCGGGTATCATGATCCGCAGAACGACTGTAACTGGCTGCCAGAGGGAAGGTGGGGCTTGCGATGTTTCGCCACTGCGACGAATCATCGAAGAAGTACAGACCCGCTGCCCAGTCGATGCTGCTCGTATTGCCGACTAATTGGATCTCGTGCGAGGTTTGCTTGTAGGCCGCGTGCGACACGGTGTCGAAGATCGGCGCGCGGCCAAAGTCGTTGATTGTGTCCACCATATCGAGCGCGAGCTCAAAGTTGTAAGCCGGATCGAGTGGAAGAAGGCCAAGACCCGGAATAGGGATCGCGGGTGGCACCACGCCGCCGAGCAATGCGCCGCCAATGGTGAGCAGCTGCAACTCTCCCTGAGTACCACCTGCAACCGAGTTATCCATACCATCCAAGTCACTGGAGGTGCCCACATCAACGGTTCGACGACCATAGATGTAGCGCAGCTCTAACGAGTCGCTCATTTCCCAGGTTATTCGGAGGGTATCGGTCTCGGTTTCTGTTTCGGTTACTGCGGGCCCGTCTTTAAGCGCATTGTTAGGCACGCCGCCGTCAGCGAGCTCTTGGCCTGACCAGTTCACAAAGTCGTTGGCCCAGCCGAGGAATTGACCCACCTGAGGAATCTGCTGGAGACCCGCTGGCAAGAAGTTGGCGACGAAGAAAGCGACACCGCCGACGCCTTCAGCGCGAGAGGCGCTGTCTGTGGGCACCCGGGCGTAGTCGCCCTGATAAGTACCCGGCTGCACAAGTCCGATCGTCGGGTTAAACCCGTTGACGTCGATCATCGGATCGAATTCGTTGAGATCGTCTTCCGAATGCGAGTAGTCAACGGTCCATCGGTCTGTCGGACGCAACTGCAGGGCGACCCGGAATCCCTCACGGTCAAGATTCTGTGCGCCTGCTTTGCCATCGACGCCGTCCCAGAAGGGGTCGCGCTCACGGCTATAACCCGATGCCGACAGGCTGATTTTATCGCCAAGCGGCACGTCAACACGACCACTGAAGGCGCCATAGTCGTAATCACCCACCGAGGCGCGCAGGTCCGCACTGAATTCAGTGCCGGGTGCCTTGGTGATGAAGTTCAAGGTGCCGCCCGTCGAGTTACGACCAAACAGCGTGCCCTGTGGGCCTTTCAAGATCTCGATCCGTGCGAGATCGATCATGTCGACCCCCGAGCCTTGACCTTTGCCGATGTACACACCATCAATGTACTTGGCTACTGCGGTATCAAGAGAGAGGTTGGTTGAGGCGCCGTCACCGATGCCGCGGATGTTGAAGCCGGGCGAGCCAGAAGACCCCGGTGGGGTATATCCGTAGACCCCCGCAACCTGAGTAATGAGGTCATCGGCACTGTTAATGCCGCGGTCGATAATTTCCTGATCACTAAAGGTGGTAATCGAGATCGGCGTATCCTGCAGGTTGGCCTCGCGTCGCTCGGCGGTGACGATCACCTCTTCGAGCTGCGCTGACGCGCCTTGAGCAGAAATGGCCGTCCATACGGCAGTGGCGAGAAGAGCACGCTGGGTTGATGGCTTCATTCGGAAAATCCTCTCATTAGTGTTATTCGTGCCCGGCCAAGGTTCACTTGCCGGGGATTCGCGGACTCTTTGTCCCGCTTTTGTTCAAGCGCAGTATCTCTGAATCAGACGCTTAAACAACGGTAGCGACTAGTCCATTTGAGTAATATGGCATAGCTTGTGCCAAAATGCATTGAAAATATGGCATGGGGTATGCCAAAACACACATCGCAGCTTTCAGTCGCCAATACGAAGGTGTTTGTGGCGCGCTTTTGCGCGCTATCACTGAGATCTGGCGAGGGTTCTTGTAGCGCGCTGGTAAGCGGCGTGGGGGTATGGTCTCTCGGTGGCTCTTGTACTGACCCTGAAGAACTCCCCCTGTTCGGACTATCGGCTAGCCGCTTGTCGATCGTTATAATTTGAGGAAATCCAACCGCATCGTCCAAGGCGCTGTCCAGCATGCATAGCCATACTCATTCTCGCGCGTGGGAGCCGCTCCAGATCGGTCCCGTGACTCTGCGCAACGCGTTCATCAAGGCAGCGACCAACGAGAATATGTCCAAAAAGGGCGTGCCGACGCAGGCCATGCTCGAGCACCATCGCACGCTCGCAGAGGGCGGCGTGGGCATGAGCACTATGGCTTATCTGGCGGTGGAGAAAACCGGCCGAACGCTCGCTGATCAAATCTGGCTCCACGAAGAGGTTCTGCCTGACCTAAAAGCGGTGACCGACGCGGTGCATCAAGCCGGCGGCAAGATTGCCGCGCAAATCACCCATGGTGGCTCATTCGTGACGGGTACCTTTGTGCCGGCGCCGCTCAAGAGCGCCAGCGGTGGGCTCAATGCCGCAGGCCTTTTATGCGGCAATGTGTTCCGACGCGCCATGAACCAGCATGACATGGACGAGACGGTCGCGCGTTTTGTCGAGGGTGCCCAACTCTGCGTTGAGGCAGGCTTCGATGCGGTCGAGATCCACATGGGCCACGGGTATCTGCTTAATCAATTTATCTCGCCATTGGATAACCGTCGCTCCGACGAGTTTGGCGGTGGCCCCGAGAATCGAGTGCGATTTCCTGCGCGTGTAATGCGTGCGGTGAAAGAGGCGGTGGGTGATCGCATTGCGGTTCTAGCCAAGATTAATGTGGACGACGGTCGCTCTCGCGGCGCACACGTGGAGGACGCGATCGTCACAGCACGAGCGCTCGAGGAGGCCGGTGCCGACATGCTTGTGCTCTCGGGTGGCCGCAACGTTGAGTCCAACTGGTTCACCTTCGGAAGCAGCATGAACCTCGAGGCTATGATGCGGGTGATCGGCAAGTGGACCTTGACCGGTATCGCGGTCGCGAGCACCGCCAAAACCGCGCCTAAGGTGACCTTTAAGGAGCTCTACTTCTGGGAGTACTCGACGCAGATCCGCGAAGCCGTGTCGATGCCCTTGGCCTACATTGGTGGCGTAAAAAGCATGGCCAACGTCCAGCAGATTATGGCCGGCGGTTTCGAGGCGGTGGTGATGGGGCGGGCACTGTTACGTGAGCCCGACCTCATCAACCGATGGCAGACATCGTCTGAAGCGCCTTCACAGTGTGATAGCTGCAACAGCTGTTTGGCCTATATTTATCACCCGGCTGGTACTTGGTGTGTCCATCTCCCCGCCAATGAGCTCGAGAAAAATCTGATTCCCGCCTCGCAGGTTGCGTGAGGCGTTACCCGCCCAAAAGCGCTTCCAGTTTTTCCTGATCGGCAACAAAGCGCCGGATTCCGTCGCTCAGTTTTTCCGAGACCATCGGGTCCTGATTATTCGCCAACAGAAAGTCGCTGTGGCTGAGTGCTGCAGGTGGTGGGTGGCGGTCTCCGCTGTCAGAAAGACGCTGCGGTAGGTGACCCTCATCGGCTTCCAACTGCTGCAACAGATCGGGGCTGATCGTCAGGCGATCGCAGCCGGCAAGTGCTTCAACCTGACCCGTATTTCGGAAGCTCGCACCCATGACGACGGTGTTGTAGCCGTGGGCCTTGAAGTGGTCAAAGATTCGTGTGACCGACCGCACGCCCGGGTCTTGCAACGGATCCTCGGTGACGAGGTCCGTGTTGGCGGTGTACCAATCTGTAATGCGGCCGACAAAGGGTGAAATGAGGAATACGCCTGCATCGGCACAGGCGCAGGCCTGCTCAAAACTGAAGATCAGCGTGGCGTTGCAGTGGATGCCGCG
>JBELDB010000021.1:0-20292 GCA_042094525.1 Congregibacter sp.
GATTGACGATAGGTGGTACCGCCCTGCCGGTGACCTTGCCAGACTCGATCTCCAGTGTATTGGCGACCACCTCATCAAAGCCGTAGTCCGCCTGCAGCCGCGCTGCAATCGGCATAAAACCACCGGAGAAAATTGCCAGCGTCATACCTCGGGCCTTGAGCGTCGTTGTCATTTCCCGCAGGCCCTCTTTAACCGGCAGCCGGTCAGCCAATTCTTCAATTGCCCGGGCATCAAGACCTTCCAACAGCGCCAGACGGGTGCGATAACTCTCATCAAAATCGAGCTCGCCGCGCATCGCCTGAGCGGTGATCTCGGCGACCTCCTCGCCGACGCCTGCCTGAGCTGCGAGCTCATCGATAACCTCGCAATCGATGAGCGTGGAGTCCATATCAAAGACCGCCAACCGATAAGACTGACAGCGCGCCGCACGCGGTTGCAAAGCGATATCAACGCCATGCTGGTCAGAGAGATCTCGTAGCCTTGAGGACAGGCCTTCGGTATCGGCACTGTTGACCAATAGATTGTGGACGGTGCGGCGATCAGACAGTGTTACCGGCACCGGCACGGTGCGTATCTCAATGACCTCAGCACCGGCTGCCGTGGCGACATCAGCGACCCGATCCACCTCCAATGCCGCTCCTTGCGGCACCATCAGTACAATCATGTGCGTCGCATCCAACACAAGGGTTCTCTGTCTAATGGGAAGATGTGCCACCGTCACCCGACAGGGGCATTGCGTGAGTTTATACTGATCTCGCCGTCACCGGAGGTTCTCTTTGGAGCAACTATTACAACGTTTGCGTAATCAGCCTCTCTCGCAGCAGCTCGCGCTGGCCGCGGCCGGCTGTTGTTTGCTCGCCACCCTGACGCTGGTGGTTGTCGCCGCACAGTCAACAGAATCGATTCAGAGAACGACGCTCAATGAGCATGCGCGAGCCGCCGTTCAACAACTGGCAACTCGCGCGGGAGGCGCGCTGTCGTCGGGAGATCGGCTTGGACTGGTAGCCGAACTGCAGTTCTACACCGATCAAACACTGTTCGCCGCAGCCAGAGTGCTGGATGTCGAGGGCGACGAGCTGGCGGTAAGAGGCTCTATCCCTGTGGGTGCCGACGCTCACCAGGAGGCTGTATTGATCGATGGCAACACCGCGGGCACCGTAGAGCTCTATCTTGACTTACAAGACCAGCAGGCGGCTCGGCAAACCCTGATCTGGGGCCTTATTGCGCTATCTGTTTTGTTGAGTACGGCGGTATATGCGCTAACACGGCCCATGGGTCAGCGACTCGCCAGCAATATTACCGAGGCGGTAGCGCAACTTGATGCGGTCACGGACCAGACATCTGCGTCGGTCAACGAGGTGCGGAAACTGAAGGAAAGGGTCGACGCTTTGCCACTCGATCTACTCAAATCACGCAATGTCAGTGACCAGAGTGACGAGCACTACAGCGACACCGCCATTCTGTGTATCGCGCTCAAACACCTGCCGGGCTACCTCGACACGCTCGACGAATCACGCCTCCAAGCCTACGTCACCAGCCTGCACCGCATGGCTTATGGCAGCGCAGGTTTTTATGGCGGAGATCTCAGCGTGATCCGGCAGTTCGGCCTCGCCATTTACTTCTCTGGCGCGCACTCCATTGGCTCACCCGTCCTGCGGGCAGCCAGTTGCGCCTGGCTCCTATCTCGCTGCAGCGAGGCCGCAGAGAAGCACCAGCGCCTCTCATTCAACCCAGGCATGGCGATTGGTATCAGCGAGTTGGGCCGGGGTGATGACGAAGATATTTATCCGGGGCTGTACACGCAGGCGACGCTAGACGATCTGCTGGAACTCGCCAATCGCGATCTGGACGGGATCCTGCTCTCCTCACGGGCCGCCGAGGACGATGGCCTGACCGCACACATCGGCATCGATGTCATAGACGAGCAGTGGATGGCGCTTGGCGATATCAGCGGCGCTCACCTCGACCTACTGGCACGACAGCTGCAATTGCTGCAGCGCGTCGTCACTCCAGCCGACGAAGATACGCCCCAGGGTTTCCTGCCCTTCTAAACAAAAGTGGCGGGCGTGTCAGTCCGCAACAACCTCTAATCGCGTCACTCGCTGATAGCCCTTCGGTAACTTACTCCCCCGGCGCCCGCGCTCCCCGCGGAAGTGTTCAAGCTCGGACCACTTAAAGTTGCGGTAGTGTCCGCCCGACGTTACCTGAAGGGTATCGCCCTCAGTGACCACGCAGAGACCGGCAACAAACTCTTCACGCGCCGCCGCGCGGGCAGACGGAATGCCAATCAACTTGTTGCCCTTGCCGCGCGCCATCTCCGGGAGATCTGCCAAGGGGAACACCAGCATGCGGCCTTCATTGGTTGCCACCACAACCAGCGGCGCTTCTCCGTGTGCGATTACAGCTGGCGGTAAGACCTGTGCACCCTTGGGCAGAGTGAGTACCGCCTTGCCGGCCTTATTTTTCGCCTGTAGCTGCCCAAATTGCACCACAAACCCATAGCCCGCATCGCTCGCCAGCAAGTAACGATCACTCTCGGCGCCGGTCAGCAGTCCCTCGAATGTGGCGCCGGACGGGGGGTTGATGCGCCCCGTCAGGGGCTCTCCCTGGCCGCGGGCCGAAGGTAGCTGATGCGTCGGCAAGGTGTAGGCTCTGCCAGTCGAGTCGAGCACCACTGTTGGCAGGTTCGATTTACCGTGAGCCGCAAAGCGGAAACCATCACCCGATTTATAACTGAGCGATGCCGGGTCAATGTCGTGGCCCTTTGCCGCACGAATCCAGCCCTTCTCAGACAGAACAATCGTCAGAGGATCAGCTGTGGTCAGCTCTAGCTCACTGAAGGCCTTGGCTTCCTCACGCACCTCAAGGGGCGCGCGCCGGGCGTCACCGTGGGCCTCAACGACTGCCTTGAGCTCGCGCTTGATCAAGGTCTTCAGACGCGCATCACTGCCTAAGGTTTTCTTCAGCGTATCGCGCTCTTCAGCGAGCTCATCCTGCTCGCCACGAATTTTCATTTCTTCCAGTTTGGCGAGGTTACGCAGCTTCAAATCAAGGATGGCCTCTGCCTGCACATCAGAGATCTTGAAGGTCTTCATCAGCACCGGTTTGGGCTCTTCCTCTTCTCGGATAATCCGGATCACCTCATCGATGTTGAGAAATGCAGCAAGGTAACCCTCGAGAATATGGAGCCGACGTTCTACCCGCTCCAACCGGTACTGCAGGCGGCGTTTAACCGTCGTCTTTCTGAAGGCTAGCCACTCCTTGAGGATTGTCACCAGCGACTTCACCGCGGGCCGACCGTCGATGCCAATTACATTGAGGTTCACGCGATAGGTGCGTTCAAGATCGGTGGTGGCGAACAGATGACTCATGACCCCGTCGATATCGATGCGATTGGACCGGGGCACCAACACCAAGCGCGTGGGGTGCTCATGATCAGACTCGTCGCGCAAATCCGACACCATCGGGAGTTTGCGTGCCTGCATCTGCGCCGCGATCTGCTCTAGTACCTTGGCGCCCGAGACCTGATAGGGCAACGCATGGATGACCACAGCGCCGTCCTCGACAGCATAGGCCGCGCGCACCCGGAGTGCGCCACGCCCGGTCTCATACAGCGTTCTGAGTTCGTCCACCGGCGTAATAATCTCGGCTTCGGTTGGAAAGTCCGGCCCTTTGATGTGCTTGCAGAGATCCGAAACCGTTGCCTTGGGCGAGTCCAGCAGGTGGATGGTAGCCGCCACTACCTCATTGAGGTTGTGAGGCGGGATATCCGTCGCCATACCAACGGCGATACCCGTCGTGCCGTTCAGCAGTAGATTGGGTACCTGAGCTGGCAATACCGTGGGCTCATCAAGGGTGCCATCAAAATTGGGCTGCCAATCCACGGTCCCTTGCCCGAGCTCAGAGAGCAGCACGTCGGCATAAGCCGTCAAACGCGACTCGGTATAGCGCATGGCGGCGAATGATTTAGGATCGTCCGGCGAGCCCCAATTCCCTTGCCCATCGACCAGCGGGTAGCGGTAGGAGAAATCCTGAGCCATCAACACCATGGCTTCATAAGCCGCGCTATCGCCGTGCGGATGAAATTTACCGATGACATCACCCACCGTGCGCGCCGACTTCTTATACTTGGCCGACGCTTTGAGTCCGAGCTCACTCATCGCATACACGATACGTCGCTGCACCGGCTTGAGGCCGTCGCCAATATGCGGCAGAGCGCGGTCGAGAATCACGTACATCGAGTAATCGAGGTAAGCTTTCTCTGCATAGTCACGCAGGGAGAGCTGCTCAACGTCGACCGAAGGCTGCATCATGTCTGTCATCGTAATGGGGCTCTCTCTGGAGGCGGCAGGTTCCGCGGCGTGCGTCACTCTTCAACCGGGTTATCCTAACGCACCCCCATGTGGGAACACCACGCAACCGACACCTTGACTGGCCGAGGAGAGTCACCATGGCGCTGAATCCGGAAATGCTTCGCAATGAGCTGGTCTGGCGTTGGCGACACTTTGCGGTATTCAGTGGACCGGCGTGGCACCGGGTATTGTGCCTGCGCACTCAAATATTTGTCGTAGAACAAACCTGTCCCTATCAGGAAGTCGACGACACGGACCCACTGTGCTGGCATCTAGAGCTGACGCACCAGGGCGCACTGATCGGCACCCTGCGGGTTTCGCCTCCGGGAGTAGCCTATGACGAATGCTCAATCGGCAGGGTTGCCATCAGGACCGATTATCGCGGCCTCGGGTTGGGCCGGGACCTGATGGGCATGGCGCTGGCGTTCTGTGATGCGCGGTGGCCGGCGGTGCGCCTCAGTGCGCAGGCCTACCTCCAACCGTTTTATGAGTCACTGGACTTTGCGGCGACGAGCGACCCCTATCTCGAGGACGATATTCCCCACATCGAGATGTTCAGATCACGCTGAACCTTCGTCTTAACATCATGCGGCTTTGCGCGAGGCGCGCTTGCGCTCATGTTCAAGCAACAGTTTTTTACGCAAGCGAATGCTGTCAGGGGTGACCTCTACGAGCTCATCTTCGTCGATAAAGTCCAGTGCCTGCTCCAAACTGTGCAGCACCGGCGGGGTGAGAATGACGGCCTCGTCAGTGCCCGATGCACGCACATTGGTCAGCTGCTTGGCCTTGGTCGGGTTGACCACCAGATCGTTCCCGCGGCTGTGCAGACCCATGATCTGCCCCTCATAGACATCAACATTGGGCTCGATGAAAAGCCTGCCGCGCTCCTGCAGGCTGAACAGTGCGTAGGCCAGCGTCTTGCCCGACACCATCGATACCAGCACGCCATTATTACGCGCGGCTAGCTCAGACTTGGCCACTGGCCCGTAATGATCAAACACATGGGTCATGATCCCCGAGCCCGAGGTCAACGTGAGAAACTGCGAGCGAAAGCCGATCAAGCCACGAGCGGGCACAATAAATTCGAGCCGCACCCGGCCGGCGCCATCGGTAACCAGATTCTGCAGCTCCGCCCGGCGCAGGCCCAGCTCCTCCATCACGCCCCCCTGATGCGCTTCCTCGCAATCGATCACGAGCTGCTCGTAGGGCTCACACAACGCGCCATCGATTTCCTTTTGGATCACCTCGGGTCTAGAGACGCCGAGCTCAAAGCCCTCGCGGCGCATGTTTTCAATGAGCACCGAGAGATGGAGCTCGCCACGACCCGCTACCTTGAACTTGTCGGGGCTATCGGCCTGTTCGACACGAAGCGCCACGTTGTGAATCAACTCCCGCTCGAGTCGCTCTTTGATGTTGCGGGAGGTGACGTATTTCCCCTCTCGGCCCGCAAAGGGGGAATCATTCACCTGAAAGGTCATGCTCACCGTCGGCTCATCGACCGTAAGCGGCGGCAATGCCTCGGGTACTGCCGGTTCGCAGAGCGTGTCAGAGATATTGAGGGCGTCGATGCCGGTTACGCAAACGATGTCGCCCGCTTCGGCGCGATCAGAATCGACCCGCTCCAAACCCAGATACCCCATGACCTGAAGCACCTTGCCACTGCGGCTCTGACCCTCGCGATCGACCACTGCCACTGTGGTGTTAGGCGTCAACACGCCCCGCGTGATCCGCCCCACACCAATAACACCGACGTAGCTGTTGTAGTCGAGTGCTGAAATCTGCAACTGCAAAGCACCGTCCGCATTCACTTCCGGCGGCGCTACCTTGTCGACGATGGCTTGAAACAGCGGCGACATGTCGGCCGCCATGTCCTCGAAGTCCTCGCCGGCAACACCATTGATGGCCGACGCGTAAATAACGGGAAAGTCGAGCTGCTCCTCAGTAGCGCCCAGCGTGTCAAAAAGGTCGAACACTTGGTCCACCACCCAGTCGGGCCGCGCACCGGGGCGATCAACCTTGTTCACCACAACAATCGGATTGAGGCCACGCTCAAAGGCTTTGGATGTGACGAACCGGGTCTGCGGCATCGGTCCGTCCACCGCATCGACCAAAAGCAGCACGGAATCCACCATCGACAGCACGCGCTCTACCTCACCACCAAAATCGGCGTGTCCGGGTGTGTCGACGATGTTGATGCGGTAGTCGTTCCAGTTAATCGCGGTGTTCTTTGCCAGAATAGTGATACCGCGCTCACGCTCCTGATCATTGGAATCCATGATGCGCTCGGCACCAGCGTTCTTTCGATCCAGCGTGCCCGACTGCCGTAACAGGCAATCCACTAAAGTGGTTTTACCATGATCTACGTGGGCAATAATCGCGATATTGCGGAGTGCTTTCATAACCATTCCGAGCTTCTAAAGATAAGGGGGTGCGTCAGCGCGCGCGGAGTGTACACCAGCGCAGGCAAAGCGGTTTACTTCCTGGACCGTCCGCGGCCAATCCTTTTTGCACCAATATGGTTCACTGCGCGGGCACAATGCACTACTATAGTGCGTTAGCCCCGGGGGATAGCAGGCCTCGATACCTTATTATCTCATAAAAACAGAGGGTTACCGTCGACAGACCATAAGCCGGAAGTTGGCATAGACCTTGCACTATTTTATGGGCTCAGCCGGTGCCCACGCACTTTCTGATTTTTACCGCCCAGTGAGTGCTGGGAAAGTGATTACTGAAGGAGAACAACATGTCAGAGCGCACGCTCGATTTAATCAGCAAAAACGATGTTCGCTGGGTGGATCTGCGATTCACCGACACCAAGGGGAAGGAGCAGCATGTCTCGATCCCTGCCGGTGTAGTGGATGAGGATTTCTTTGAGGGCGGCAAGATGTTCGACGGCTCGTCTATTTCCGGGTGGAAAGGCATTAATGAGTCGGACATGATCCTCATGCCTGATGACAGCACTGCCATTCTGGATCCCTTCACCGATGATCCCACCGTGATCCTGCGTTGCGACATTGTCGAGCCCTCAACCATGCAGGGCTACGACCGCGACCCGCGCAGCATCGCCAAGAATGCAGAGGCTTATCTCGCGTCAACCGGTTTGGGAGACACCGCGTTCTTCGGCCCCGAGCCCGAGTTCTTTGTGTTTGACGACGTGAAGTGGAATGCCGACATGAGTGGCGCCAGCTACGCGATCAACGCTGAGGAAGCAGCCTGGTCCTCTAACCTCGACTTTGAAGACGGCAATACGGGTCACCGACCTAGAGTCAAAGGCGGCTACTTCCCCGTGCCCCCCGTTGACTCGCTGCATGATATTCGCGCGGCAATGTGTTCCGCGATGGAGCAGATGGGCCTCGACGTTGAGGTTCACCATCACGAGGTGGGTACTGCCGGCCAGTGTGAGATCGGCGTCAAGTTCAACACCTTGGTATCCAAGGCGGACGAGGTGCAGATAATGAAGTACTGCGTCTTGAACGTCGCTCACGCCTACGGCAAGACCGCAACCTTTATGCCCAAGCCTCTGGTCGGTGACAACGGTTCCGGCATGCACGTTCACCAGTCTATTGCCAAAGGGGGCGACAACACCTTTGCTGGCGACGGCTATTCAGGCTTGTCCGATACCGCGCTCTACTATATTGGCGGCATCATCAAGCACGCGCGCGCGTTGAACGCCTTCACGAATGCCTCCACCAACAGCTACAAGCGCTTGGTGCCAGGCTTCGAAGCTCCCGTGATGCTGGCTTACTCTGCCCGCAATCGATCGGCGTCGATTCGTATTCCCTACGAGCCCTCGCCGAAGGGCAAGCGTGTTGAAGTCCGATTCCCTGACCCGACCGCCAACCCCTATCTGGCGTTCGCGGCCATGCTGATGGCAGGCATTGACGGCATTCAGAACAAGATTCACCCCGGCGATGCTGCGGACAAGGATCTGTACGATCTTCCCGCAGAAGAAGCTGCGGACATCCCGACAGTCGCGTCCAGCTTGGAAATGGCTCTGGACGCGCTGGAAGCAGACCGCGGCTTCCTGACGGCAGGCGGCGTATTCACCGATGACATGATCGATGCCTACATCGAACTCAAGCGAGAGGATATCGAGCGGCTGAATATGACCACCCACCCGGTCGAGTTCGACATGTACTACTCCGTCTAGGGACGGTTACCCCGTCTATGACGAACACCACAAAAGCCCGCGCGTTGCGGGCTTTTGTTTCTCTAACACCGCAGTCGCTATAATGCACCACTTTGGTGCGCTAGCATTTACTGCCAGCGTCTTGAGCCCGAGGCAGCCAGTGACCCACAGCCCTCTCAACACATCGACCCCCAGCCCTCTTTGCAGGTGCCTGCTCTGGAGCGCGTTGTCGGTATGGAGCCTGTGCCAATACGCCGCCGCACAACCTGTCTATAAAGTGACTGACGAGAACGGCAATGTGACCTTCACTGACACACCGCCACTAAATAGTCAGGCGACCGTTGAAGAGCACTCGATCCACGCGCCCAATTCGGCGCAGGCTGTGCTGTCAACACCGGAGATTGCACAACCGGAGGAATCCGAGAACTCTATTCGCTTCGAAACGAGCATCGTTTCACCCACAGACAACGCAACCATACCCATGGGGCCTGGCAATTTTTCAGTGCAAGTGGCCCTTAGTCCGCGGCTGGGAGCGGGGGAAACCCTCTTGCTGCTCCTTGACGATGAGCCCGTGGGCAGCCCTCAACGAATGCCAAACTGGCAACTGACCAACGTGTATCGCGGTGAGCATCGTTTGCGGGTGCTCCGCATTGATAATAAAGGTGCTCAACTTGATGCATCAGACATTAGCACCGTGTTTGTCATGCGGCCTATCGTGAGCAAATAATGTGATGCCTGCGGAATCCATGACGGACATCTCTACCGACTACCATTTAGACCTGTTGGCGACCGGCGTCATATTGCTGGACGCCAACCTTCACATTCAGGCCTTGAATCTCTCTGCAGAAAACCTGATGGAAGTGTCTGCCAGTCGGGCCATGGGTAGCCCGCTTGAGGCACTCCTTGATGAATCGAACGAGTGGTATCCACTCCTGAATCAGGCGCTGACCGACAACTATCCCATGGTGCGTCGGGCCATTCCCTTAACCACACGGACAGGCCAGGAGCGTACCGTCGACATCACACTCAGCCCGATAGCCGGCAAAGTTGACAGCCGCTGTCTTTTAGTGGAGCTGAACATGGTCGACCGACTGCAGGCAATCAGTCGCGACGAGAGTGAGTGGCAGGCGCAGGCCACGCTGAAAGAAATTATGAAAGGTGTCGCTCATGAGGTGAAGAACCCACTGGGCGGGATACGGGGCGCTGCACAGCTACTCGCTGGCGAACTTGCCAACCCAGACTTGCAGGAATACACCGACATCATCATCTCTGAAGTAGACAGGCTACGTACGCTAGTCGATCGCATGCTCGGACCGAGAGAGCGGATGGCGTCCGAGCCCACCAATATCCATGAAGTCATGGAGCATGTGCGGCAGCTAATTGAGGCTGAGGCAAAGGGCATGCTCAACATTGAGCGTGACTATGACCCCAGCCTGCCCGACTTCCTGGCCGATGCGGGGCAGCTGACACAGGCCGTACTGAACTTGGTCCGCAATGCCTGGCAGGCCTGCGGTGACGGTGGCGTGATCACATTGCGTACCCGGGTCTACCGGCAGTTCACCGTTGGCGGCAACCGGCACAAGCTGGTCTGTGCCGTGCAGGTCTCGGATGACGGTCCCGGCGTGCCAGATGATCTACTCCCGAGGCTGTTCTTGCCCATGGTCACGGGTAACGCGTCAGGAACAGGCCTTGGCTTATCAATAGCACAGCGCATTGCCAATCAGCATGGCGGGTTAATTCAGGTGCAGAGTGCGCCCGGCGATACCTGTTTCACCCTTCTATTACCCATGGAGATTTGAGATGGCTGTCACTGATCAGATATGGATCGTCGACGACGACAGCTCAATCCGCTGGGTCATGGAAAAAGCGCTGTCTCGGGCGGGGCTCAACTGCCGCGCTTTTGAGAGTGGTGATGAGATGTTGGATGCCCTGTCTCTTGAACAGCCAATGGTCGTCGTCAGCGACATCCGTATGCCCGGTATGGATGGGATCACGTTGCTTTCTCGTATCAAATCGGAACAGCCGGAGCTGCCGGTCATCATCACCACTGCGCACTCCGACCTCGATAGCGCGGTGAGCTCCTACGAAGAGGGTGCCTTCGAGTATTTACCCAAGCCCTTTGACATTGAAGAAATGGTGGCCACGGTCACCCGTGCACAGTCGCAACGCGATCAAGGCACTCAAAGCAGCGAGGGAAACCCCGACAACCCTTCCGCAGAGATTATTGGCAACGCGCCTGCCATGCAGGAAGTATTCCGCGCCATTGGTCGGCTTGCCCAAAGCCATATTACGGTTCTGATTAACGGTGAGTCGGGGACAGGCAAAGAGTTGGTCGCCCGCGCACTGCACCGTCACAGCCCCCGCGCCGATAACGCGTTCGTTGCACTGAACATGGCGGCGATTCCGCAGGAGCTGATGGAATCAGAGCTATTTGGCCACGAAAAAGGGGCGTTTACCGGTGCCAACAGCCGACGTGAAGGACGCTTCGAACAGGCCCGCGGCGGTACGCTTTTTCTCGACGAAATTGGCGACATGCCTGCAGCGACGCAAACGCGGCTGCTGCGCGTACTGCAGGATGGGGAGTTTTTTCGTGTAGGGGGCGTGGACTCCATCAAGGCGGATGTCCGGATCATCGCCGCTACGCATCAAAAATTGGAGTCTTTGGTTCAGACGGGGGCCTTCCGAGAGGACCTGTTTCACCGGCTCAACGTGATTCGTATTCACGTGCCCAAACTGTCCGAGCGCCGCGAGGACATCCACCGCCTGCTGGCACACTTTTTGACGGCGGCGAGCAGTGAGCTTGGAGTCGAAACCAAAGTGCTGTCTGAGGATGCGTTGAGCGTGCTCACTCAGTTGCCATGGCCCGGCAATGTCAGACAGCTGGAGAATACCTGCCGCTGGCTGACGGTGATGGCGGCGGGACGAGAGGTGTTACTGTCCGATCTTCCCTCGGAACTGCTCCAGCATCACGAAGCATCGCCAGAGGGTGTTGGGGACACCTGGCATGAGCAACTCGCAGGCTGGGCTAATCGCCAGCTGGCCGAAGGTCAGTCAAATGTGTTGCGTCAGGCGCTGCCTTTATTCGAGTCCATCATGATCGAGGCGGCGTTACAGCACACCGGCGGACGCAAAGCGGAAGCGGCAGAATTATTGGGGTGGGGTAGAAACACCCTCACCCGCAAATTGAAGGACCTTGATCTGCCAGCACATTGAGTGCCAGCTGATTCAATCAGTGGGTAGCGCCCTCGGGCGGCACCTCACCTCCCTCAGCGCCATTACCCGTAGCGTCCTCCGCCGCCTGCTGTGCCACCGCCTGGCGGAACAGTGCGTCGAAGTTGACCGGGGCGATCATCAGCGCAGGGAACCCACCCTTGACCACCAGGTTGTCCACCGCCTCTCGGGCATACGGGAACAGAATAGTGGGGGCCACGGTGGAGAGTAACTGCCGCAGCGCGTCACCCTCGATGCCTGCGACAAAGAAAATACCCGCTTGCTGCACCTCAACCAGAAACGCTGTCTGCTCTTCCAGCTTGGCGGTGATAGTCAGCGTCAATACAACTTCGTGGTTACCTTCCTCATCTACGCGGTTGCTCTTGGTGTTGAGATCCACGTTGACGGCCGGCTTCCACTCCTGCCGAAAGACGTTGGGCGTGATAGGTGACTCAAAGGAGACATCCTTGGTGTAAATCCGCTGGGTCACAAATTGTTGTTGTGCGGCTGCTTCCTGAGCGGCTGCTGTACCTTCTTCAGCCATACTGGCTCTCCTTGTCTGTCAAAATCGTGGTGGTCGCTGCGGGTCAAGCAAGCAGTGGGTCCAGCCCACCAGAGCGCTCTAGACCATATAACTGATCGCACCCACCAATATGTTTTTCGCCGATCCAAATCTGTGGCACCGAGGTCTGCCCAGCCCGCTCGGTCATCTGTTGTCGTGTAGCGGGATCACTATCGACGGGGATTTCCTGATACGGCACCCCTTTGCGGTCGAGCAGCGCTTTGGCTCTGATACAAAAAGGGCACCACCGCGTGGTGTAGATCACCACCTCACTCATTGCGTAACCACGGGAAGCTTCTGCGCGTCCCACTCCATCATGCCGCCCGCGAGCTTCTGCGCCCGACTGAAACCCTCAGACCTCAGTGTTTTGGTGGCAGGGCCGGAAGACTGCCCCATTTTACACACCACCACGACCGGTTTTTCGCGGAATTTTTCCAACTCTCCAGCCCGGCTGGCCAATGCAGCCGCCGGAATGTGCAGTGCATCAGTGATATGACCCCGCGCATAGTCAGGTGCATCGCGGATATCGAGGAAGACACCGCCTTCACTGTTAACCAGCTGCACCGCCTCACTGATTGACAGCGACGGACCTGCTTTACGCGTTTCATGGAGTACCAGAAGGGTCAACACCATCATCAATGCGACGACGAGCACCCATTGCTCACCAAGGAACTGGAATATTAAATCTGCTGACACTCGCTCTGTCCTGTTGCCATTCAACGCTCAACCCTGTCGTCACCCGCTTCGCTCTCAGGTGACCAGAGGATTGGTGTTGTGGCTTTCACTGCAATCTATGCGGGGCGCGAGTATATCGGTTCAATCGGCCGCCCTCCAGTCGCGCCTTGCACGAGCGAGTCCCACACGAAAGAGTGCGACACGGTCCGCGGCGGCGCTCGGCAATCGGGACAAGACCTCTAGTCGTCTACCCATAACACCAGCACCTTGCGCCCAACAGCGGGGAGCACGCCGCGCCGCAAGGTGGGGGATAGTGCTGAGTGCACGGCGGCACGTTACAATATCTCCACCAGCTGCCCGAGCCCTACACACTGTGTCTAAACCCCGACGCACTACATTGCTTGTCATTCTCGACGGTTTCGGTCATCGCACCGCCCGCGAAGACAACGCCATCCTTGCCGCACAGACCCCCAACCTGGATCGCCTCTGGCAAAACGCACCCCACACCTTGATCTCAGGGTCGGGTCTGGACGTCGGTTTGCCCGAGGGTCAGATGGGCAACTCGGAGGTGGGTCATATGAGTCTCGGTGCCGGGCGGATTGTTTACCAGTCCATCACCCGCATCGATCACGCTATTGCCAACGGCGCATTTGCCGCTAATGCAGCGTATGTGGAGGCTATCGATCAAGCGGTAGCGTCAGGCACCGCGGTCCATATCATGGGCCTGCTGTCGCCGGGTGGCGTTCACAGCCATGAAGAGCAGCTATTCGCGGCACTGAGACTGGCCGCGGAGCGAGGCGCGAAGCAGCTCTTTCTGCATGCATTCCTCGACGGCAGGGACACCCCGCCACGCAGTGCATTACCGTCATTGGAGCGCGCTGAATCGGTCTTTGCTGGCCTCGGCACAGGGCGGATTGCATCCGTTCATGGCCGATACTGGGCGATGGATCGAGACAACCGCTGGGAGCGCATCGAAAAGAGTTATGCACTGCTGACACAAGGCGAAGCTGCCCACTGCGCGGAGTCAGCGATAGAGGCGCTGGAGAGCGCCTATGCGAGAAACGAGGACGACGAGTTCGTGGCGCCTACGCGCATTGGCAAGCCCGCGCACTTTGCCGATGGAGACGCCGTGCTGTTCATGAATTTTCGTGCGGACCGAGCCCGGCAGCTGACACAGGCACTGACGGCATCTGATTTTACAGGCTTCGGCAGACAGCGATTCCCCGCTGTGCATCTGGTCACAACCACGGAGTACGCAGGGTCTCTGAACTGTCCGGTGGCTTTCCCTCCCGACACCCTGCAAGACAGCTTGGGAGAAGTACTGGCCGATAAAGGCCTCACCCAGTTGCGCCTTGCAGAGACCGAAAAGTATGCGCATGTCACCTTCTTTTTTAGTGGCGGTCGGGAAGAGACCTTTGCGGGTGAAACCCGCACGCTGATTCCGTCACCCGACGTGGCAACCTATGACCTGCAACCGGAGATGAGCGCGCACGAAGTCACCGATGCACTGGTCGATGCCATTCAGGCCAGTAGCTACGACTTTATCGTCGTTAATTTTGCCAACGGCGACATGGTCGGACATACCGGCCAATTTGATGCTGCAGTTGCCGCAGTCGAGACACTGGATGAGTGCCTGGGTCGCATCGAGGCTGCGCTTCTGGCGTCTGGCGGTGAGGGCCTGATTACCGCGGATCACGGTAACTGTGAGCAGATGCGCGACTATGACAACGACCAGCCGCACACCCAGCACACCACAGAATTTGTGCCGCTCATCTATATGGGTAACGAGCCTCGCCAACTGGACTCCGAGGGCGGCATACTTGCCGATATTGCACCCACCATCTTGTCAATGATGGAACTGGAAGTCCCCGCCGCCATGTCCGGGCGCAGCCTCCTGACCCCCTGACCCCACTGCCAATGACTCGCCTGCTCAGGTTAAACCCCACACTGAGCGCCTGCTGTATCGGTCTCTCACTGACACTGTCTTGGCCGCTCGCGGGCCAATCGCCCGATGCGATTGGCGATACCTCGGAACAAATCAGCGCTTTGCGCGCAGAGATCAAAACCCTTCAGGAGCGTCTAGCTTCTCAGGAGGAGGATCGCAATGATTTGCAGGCTGCACTGCGCGAGGCGGAGACCCGAATGAGTGTTCTTGACCAGAAACTCATGGGGCTTAATGGAGAGCGAGCCAATCTGCAGCAAAAAATTGGTCAGCTTGATAAAGAAGGAGAGCAGCTCCACTCAGCACAACAGCAACGTGCGGACAACATTGACGCCAGCATTCAGCAGCTGTGGTTACTACAACAGGGCGGTGGATTTCGGGTGTGGCTGGGGGATCAAAACCCCGAAGATATCGCCAGAAATCTTGCCTATTTTCAGATGGTCATCGAAGCGCAGCAGCAGAGCATTGAAGCTTATGAACAAGGCCTCGAGGCCATCATGCTGAATCGAGACGCCATCGCCCAAACAGAGATTGCGCTGCAAGAGCAGTCCGAAGCGGTCGAGGACGCGAGAGATGCGCTGGCAGTGCAACGTGACGCCCGTCGGGTGGCGCTTGCCGCGATCAATATGGAGCTGGAGGGCGATCAGCAGCGACTGGCCGTGTTGATCCGCGACCGGGAGCGTCTGAATACGTTATTGGACGAACTGCAGGCTCTCGCTAAAGCTGCCGCTCCGGTCGTGGCTCCCGCTACAGAACTGAGACCGTTTACCGAATCCAAAGGCAGGCTGCCCATGCCCGTCTCGGGGAACCTCACAAACCGATTCGGGGGACGTCGCAACGCCGATATCCGCTGGAAAGGGTGGCTGATTGCCGCCGAGGAAGGCGAGCCTGTGCAAGCTGTCCATGGCGGGCAAATCATCTACGCCGACTGGCTGCGAGGACAAGGCCTTTTGATGGTGGTCGACCATGGTGGCGGGTGGCTATCCCTCTATGCCCAAAGCCATAGCCTGCTCCGGAGCGTCGGTGACCGCGTCAATGCGGGAGACGTGATCGCTCGGGCGGGCGCCAGCGGCGGTAGCGAGATTTCCGGACTGTATTTCGAGATCCGCCATGACGGTCGGCCCATCGATCCAACCGAATGGATTCGACGGTGAGCCCCGACGACATAATCGGGTAACATTACCGGCCATCCATTAGAAGTAACGCTCTCAGGACTCTCTCATGCACGTGCGTTTCCGCTCCTGCAGCTTTGGACTGCTGCTGACCCTAGCGACCTGCTTACCCGCCATAGCGGAGGAAGCGGCCACGGACTCGGCTCAAGCTCCGCAGGGCGCGGATCCCCACAGCGCTACGGAGGACGCACATGAACCTGCCACCCAATCACTGCCCTTGGAAGACCTGCAGATGTTTGCCGATGTGTTCAATCAGATCCGGCAAGGCTATGTCGAATCTGTGCCCGACAGCGAGCTGTTCGAACTCGCTGTTCAGGGAATGCTGTCTGGGCTAGACCCACACTCGGTCTTTCTAAAGGAGAGGGCTTACGACTCTCTGCAAGAGACCACCCAAGGAGAGTTCAGCGGCATCGGCATCGAGATCGGGCAGGACCGCGGCTACATCACCATCATCGCCCCGATCGACGGATCACCCGCCGAGGCAGCGGGCCTCGAAGCGGGCGATGTCATTCTAAAAATCGACGGTGAATCCATTCGCGACCTTCCTGTGAACAAGTCAGTCGAATTGATGCGCGGCCCCACCGGTTCAGAAGTCTTGCTCAGCATTGGTCGCCGAGGAACGGCTGATCCCTTCGATGTCACGGTGGTGCGCGACATTATCAAAGTGCCCAGCGTGCGCAGCCGGGAGCTCATGGAGGGCTATCTCTGGCTGCGGGCATCCCAGTTCCAGAGAGATACCGGTCTGGAGGCCGTCGCCACATTGGCGAAAGCCCAGGTCGAGGGCCCTTTAAAGGGTGTTGTCATTGACCTGCGTAACAACCCGGGCGGCGTGCTGGGTGCCAGTGTCGACATGGCGGGCGCTGTGCTGGATGGCGGCTTGGTGGTTTACACCGAAGGCCGTCACCCTCAGGCCGCAGACCAGTATGAAGCGGCGGCCGGTGACATGCTGAACGGCGCGCCGATTGTAGTGCTGATCAACGGCGGCTCTGCCAGCGCATCGGAAATTGTCGCGGGTGCACTGCAAGATCGTCGGCGCGCGGTCATCATGGGCACCAGGAGTTTCGGCAAAGGCTCGGTGCAAACCATATTGCCCGTCAATGACACCCGCGCCGTCAAGCTCACCACCGCGCTCTACTACACCCCCAATGGTCGCTCGATTCAGGCGGAAGGCATCGTGCCCGATATCGTAGTGGAGCGCGCTGAGGTGACCAGCGTTGAGTCAAACCGACGCACCAAAGAGGCGGACCTGCAGGGGAGTCTGAGTGGTGATGGGGATGCCGTAGATGCGCAATCGGAGAGTGAGGCGCTGACGGAGTTACGCAATTCTGATAATCAGCTTTACGAGGCGCTGACACTCCTGCGCGGCATCAATTTGCTGACGCCCGAGGCGCCACCCGAAGCACCTGAGGCAGAGGACCCGACCACAGTGGCGCTCGGCGCACCCTGACGCAACCGGCGAGCACGGACTTTTAATTTCTAAGCTCCGTGACAGCGCATCATCGAAAGGTTGCCCGCTGTCACACCCGCATCGTGATGCCCTGATCGGCCATGAATGCCTTGGCCTCGCCCACCGTGTACTCACCGAAATGAAAGATGCTGGCAGCCAGCACGGCATCAGCGCCCCCTTCGGTCACGCCATCGGCCAGGTGCTGAAGCGTTCCCACGCCGCCTGAGGCGATCACGGGGATGTCGACCGCGTCGGTAATCGCGCGAGTAATGACCAGTTCAAAACCATCGCGGGTGCCATCCCGGTCCATGCTGGTGAGTAACAGTTCGCCGGCACCCAGCTCTGCCATTTTCGTGGCCCACCCCACCGCCTCAATCCCAGTGGGCTTGCGACCTCCGTGGGTAAAGAGCTCATAGCGCGGTGCATCATCAGGTGCCGAGACCCGCTTCACGTCGATCGCCACCACAATGCATTGCGACCCGAATCGCGCCGCCGCATCACTCACCAGCTCGGGCTCGTGGATCGCTGCGGTATTGATGCTCACTTTATCGGCACCGGCATTGAGCATGGTGCGAATGTCCTGCAACGAGCGAATGCCACCGCCCACTGTCAGCGGAATAAACACCTCGCGGGCAATCTGCTCCACGGTGTGCACTGTCGTGTCGCGCTCTTCGTGGCTCGCCGTAATATCCAGAAATGTGATCTCGTCGGCGCCCTCTTCGTTATAGCGCCGCGCAATTTCCACCGGGTCACCGGCGTCACGAATACCGACAAAATTGACGCCCTTCACCACCCGGCCCTGATCGACGTCGAGACAGGGGATAATGCGTTTGGCGAGCGCCATCAGTCGCCCCCCAAAAAGGCATCGACCATGCGCTGAGCCGCGGCCAGATCCAGTGTGCCCTCATAAATCGCACGGCCTGTGATAGCGCCGCAAATTCCCGCTGTCGCGTGCTGCATCAGCCCTCGCACGTCCTCCAGCTGACTGATGCCGCCTGAGGCAATAACTGGCAACCCAGACGCCCTCGCCAGCGCCACCGTTGCCTCGACGTTGACACCCTGCATCATGCCGTCGCGGTCAATATCGGTGTAAACCACCGCGCTCACACCCGCATCGGCAAAGCGCTTGGCAAGCTCTGTGGCATCGAGTTCGCTCTCGCTGGCCCAGCCCTCAACGGCAACACGACCCCCTCGGGCATCGATGCCGACAATGATGTGCTCTGGAAACGCAGTGCAGGCTTGATGGACAAAATCTGGATCTTTGGCAGCCATGGTGCCGATGATGGCGTACTCCACCCCGGCCTCGAGATAGCGCGCGATTGTCTCGAGATTGCGGATACCGCCACCGATCTGGATAGGCAATGCTGGTAATGCGCGCGAGATCGCTTCGATGATGCCAGCGTTCACGGGTTCCCCTGCAAAAGCGCCATCGAGGTCGACTATATGGAGCCGGCGGGCGCCCTCATCGAACCAGCGCTGCGCCATGGCAACGGGGTCGTCAGAAAACACGGTGCTGTCTGCCATGTCGCCCTGCCGCAGGCGCACGCACTGGCCGTCTTTTAAATCAATGGCGGGTATTACGAGCATGTGCCGTCCCAGTCGAGAAAATTTTTCAGTAGCGTCAGCCCCGCAGTGTGGCTCTTCTCCGGGTGAAACTGCGTTGCAAACAGGTTCTCCTGCGCAAGCGCAGCACAACCCGTAAGGCCGTAGTCAAACGTTCCCGCTACGACTGACTCGCTATCGGGCACCACATGGTAGCTGTGAACAAAATAAAAACGGGTATCGGGCTCGATGCCATACCAGAGGGGATGATCCATTGCCGGCCGCACCGCATTCCAGCCCATGTGCGGCACCTTGAGCCGCGCGCCATCCTCACTTTGATGCGCTCCGCCAAAAAAAGCGACCTGGCCCGGCAGCACATCAAGGCAGGCAACGCCGCCATTCTCCTCGGAGTGGGACATCAGTGCCTGCATGCCGACGCAAATAGCCAGCACTGGCTTGCGGTCCACATTGAGCACTTGGTCCAATAACTGATCACAGCCCAAGCTGCGAATGGCTTCCATACAGTCACGAATACCGCCCACACCAGGGAACACGACCCTATCCGCAGCGAGGATGGCTTGGGGTTCGTGGCTGACAACGACCTCGGTAGCGCCCACATGCTCCAGCGCACTCGCCACAGAGTGTAGGTTGCCCATGCCGTAATCGATTACGGCAACCCTGTGGGTCACGGCTTACAGAACCCCTTTAGTCGAGGGGCTGGTGCCAGCCATGGCTGCGTCGGGCGCGACCGCCATGCGCAACGCCCGGCCAAACGCCTTGAATACGGTCTCGGCCTGGTGGTGGGCGTTGTGGCCGCGGAGATTTTCGATGTGTAGCGTCACGTCGGCGTGATTCACGAAGCCCTGAAAGAACTCGACCACCAGATCAACGTCGAACTCGCCGACTTTGGCGCGCGTAAACGGCACGTGAAATTCGAGCCCCGGACGACCGCTGCAGTCGATCACCACGCGCGATAGCGCCTCATCAAGGGGTACGTAGGCGTGCCCGTAGCGCACGATGCCCTTTTTATCGCCAATCGCTTTGCTGAACGCCTGCCCGAGGGTGATGCCGATGTCTTCCACCGTGTGATGAGCATCGATGTGCAGGTCTCCCTTGGCCTTGATATCAAGATCTACCTGGCCATGCCGGGCAATCTGATCCAGCATATGCTCGAGGAAAGGCAGTCCCGTATCGAGGGTGCACTGACCGGTGCCGTCGAGGCATAGCTCGACCGCAATCTGGGTCTCAAGGGTCTCGCGGC
>JBELDB010000022.1:0-20270 GCA_042094525.1 Congregibacter sp.
ATGCCCTGCTGAATGAACGCCTTCAGTGCCTGCGGGTAGTACGTGCTCATCTCCCCCTGCGTGGCGCTCTCGGCGACGCCCATGAAGCCTAGACCTTCCGCGCGCAAATCATCAAGTAGCAGTCTCGCGGCGGCGTAGCTGTAGTTGGGCTCCTGCTCAATCAGGGTGCGTGCCGTGATCACCAGGGAGGTGCTGCACTCTTTTGCCGATACGCCGTCATAAAGATTGCGCAGGGCCTCATCGATGATGGCGGACTCGCTGACATCCTGCAGACCTGCACAGGCCTCGGTCACGATGGTGCCGATGCGCTCGATATCCAAAGGCGCCTTGCTGCCGTCGGGTTGAACAATATTGATGCCTTTCGCCGCAGCCTGAGACTCGGGAGACAACTCTACCTTTGCATCGCGTTCCTGACGTCGTGCCTCTCGATAGATCACGTAGTCACGTGCGATTTTGTGCTCGCCCCCCCGCATCAGCTCTAGCTCGACCTGATCTTGGATATCTTCAATGTGCAACGTTCCGCCTGACGGCATACGTCTCTTGAAGGTCGCGACGACTTGGGCAGTCAAGTTCGCAACCGTTTCATGAATGCGACTGCTCGCTGCGGCGGTGCCGCCCTCTACCGCCAAAAAGGCTTTAGTGATGGCGACGGTGATCTTGCTGTCTTCGAAAGGAACTACCGTGCCATTGCGTTTAATCACACGTAGCTGGCCGGGCGCAGTAGCTGACAACCGGGTCGGATTGGGGTTTTCGCGAGTCGCAGTAGGAGTGGACGCGACGCTTTCTTGTTCTATTGACTCACTGCCTGTTTGCATATCTTGGGCTGCCTCTGAAACGCCAATTGATCGAGATGTGCTCATATTTTTTTTCGAAAAAGCGACCCCGTTGAGCTTTATGTCGTTTTTGTGCTCAACACCTATATCTAGGGGTTCACCGCTCCGCCAACCCCAAGATAGGCGGGTCTGATGGACAATGCAAGCAGAGGATGCTGGGTCTTTTTTGTGGACATTCTGTGGGTAACGTATCGCCGTGGGCCGAGGAGTTTCGCTAAGCCCCTGACTTTTATATTGAAAAGGCGCTTATCCCCGGCACTGCCCGGCGAGAAACATTTTTGTCTTTTTTGTTGAAAAAACGGTAATACCCACAGCCTCGGATAGGGGCGGGGGCGATCAGGCGTTGAGTAGCAGCTCCATCAGCGCTTTTTGCGCGTGCAGACGATTTTCCGCTTCTTGCCAGATAACGGATTCGGGCGCGTCCATCAGCTCTGCCGTGATTTCCTCGCCGCGGTGAGCTGGTAGGCAATGCATGTAAAGGGCATCGGTCGACGCGCGATCGAGGAGTGCACGATTCAATTGGTAAGGCGCCAACACCGCCTCGCGCGCAGCCTGTTCGCTTTCCTGGCCCATCGATGCCCACACATCAGTCACCAGCAAATGTGCGCCCTCTGCAGCGGCTGAGGGGTCGCGTTCAATGCTTGCATGTTGTCCGCAGGCTTCAAGCAAGGCGGGGTCCGGGTCATAACCTTCGGGGCAGGCCACTACCAGCTCAAAATTGAGTTGTCGTGCCGCATTCATCCAGGAATGACACACATTGTTGCCGTCCCCTAGCCAGACGACCTTGCGCCCGCTGATGTCCCCTCTGGTTTCAAAATAGGTCTGCAAATCTGCCAGAATTTGGCACGGGTGGTAATCGTCCGTCAGTCCATTGATGACAGGCACACTGGAGTGCGCGGCAAAATCTTCGACGTCTGCGTGCGCAAACGTTCTGATCATGACGATGTCGACCATTGAGGAGATTACGCGGGCGCTGTCCGCGATGGGCTCACCCCGCCCCAGCTGGGTGTCCTGACCTGATAAAAAAAGAGCGCTACCGCCAAGTTGTGCCATACCGGCTTCGAAAGACACCCGGGTACGGGTCGACGCCTTGGTAAAAATCATGGCCAACACTTTGCCTTCTAGGCTGCGCGGCGCCGTGCCCGCCCGGTGTTGTGCTTTCAGCTCGATTGCCCTGCCGATCAGCGTCCTGATTTCATCAGACGAGAGATCCATCAGGGTCAGAAAATGCCTGTGCGCGCTCATCGGTGTCCTTCCTGTTGTGCCACGTCGTTGAGTATGTGCGCGATGCCCGCACCCAGCTCTCCGGCCTGCTCGGTTGTCATTACCAGTGGCGGCAAGACGCGGATGGTGTCGCCGCCCGCGATATTGAGCAACAGGCCCTGCTTGAGACCGCGCGTCACGATCTCATCGGTTGCCACATTGGGTTGCACGCCTATCATCAGTCCCATGCCACGCACTTCCTTGATAAGGCTGGTATCGGCTAGATAGTCGTGTAACCCGCTGAGCATTGCTTCCCGGATCACAGCGGCCCTTTGCATCACGCCATCTTCAGCCAATGCAGTGAGTACTGCTTGTGCCGCGGCGCAGCATAGGGGGTTGCCGCCATACGTGGAGCCGTGATCACCCGGCCCCAATTGCTCGGCAGCGACGCCTCGCGCCATGCAGACGCCGATGGGTAAGCCATTGCCGAGGCCCTTGGCGGTGAGCAATACATCGGGCGCCACCCCCAATTGCTCACACACATAGGTCGATCCGCATCGGCCGTTGCCTGTTTGCACCTCATCGAAAATCAATAGCCATTCGTGCTCGATGCACAACGCTCGGAGACCCAGCAGATAGTCCAGGCTCAGTGGCCTAATGCCACCCTCGCCAAGGATAGGCTCCACCAACACTGCGACGATATCCTCACGCTCAGCCGCTAGCGTTTCAACCGCGGTTAGATCGTCGGGTGCGACACGCTGGAAGCCCTCCAGTAGCGGGCCAAAACCCTGCCGTATTTTCTGGTTGCCAGTCGCCGAGAGCGCACCCAGAGTGCGGCCATGGAAGGCGCCGTCTAGCACGACGATCTGAGGCGACTCGATCCCCTTTTGATGGCCGTAGCGGCGGGCGAGTTTGATAGCGGCTTCATTCGCCTCGGCACCGGAATTGCAGAAAAACATATTTTCCATGCCGGTCACGGCGCGAAGCTGTTCGGCGACTTCTTCCTGAAGGCCGATGTGGAATAGATTGGATGTATGAATCAGCCGCTTTGTCTGTTCAGTGACTGCCTCAGTCACGCGCGGATACTGATGCCCCAGATTGGTCACCGCTATGCCCGATAGACCATCCAGATAGGCGCGGCCCGAGGTGTCGTAAAGCACCGCTCCTTCTCCTCTCGAGAAGGTGACGGGCAGACGACCGTAGGTCGGCATAATGGCGGGTGACGCGTCTGGCATGGGGGATGAGCCCCTCTTGGTAGCGGGGAAGCAAGATTAGCTGAGCGTCGGCTCGAGTCAAATCCGCAGTGTGTGCGCTTTTACGTCCTGGGCACCACTCGTGACGCCCTTGTCGTATTACAATGGCGGTTTTCACGCCGGCCTAGCCACAGTCGGTGGCAGCCACCACGGAGTAATTTATGGACATCATGGAGACCATCCGCGAGCAGGTAGAGGGCAACCGCATCATCCTTTACATGAAAGGCTCGCCCAACCAGCCGCAGTGCGGCTTCTCTGCTCGCACCGTACAGGCACTCATGTCCTGTGGAGAGCGCTTCGCGTACGTCGATGTGCTGAGCAGCCCCGAGATTCGGGCCAACTTGCCCACTTACGCTAACTGGCCGACTTTCCCTCAGCTCTGGGTCGGCGGTGAGTTGGTGGGTGGTTGTGACATTGTGTGCGACATGGAAGCCTCTGGGGAGCTGAAGGAGCTGGTATCTGCCGGTGCTAGTGAGGGCGACGACTGAGTCCAAGCAGGACTGCGGGCAAGGTAATGGATATTCAGACCGCTATGAGGGAAATGGGGCGCTCGGCCCGCGCTGCTGCAAGAGTATTGGCGGCATCCACTGCCGAGCAGCGCAACGAGGCCTTGCTGCAGATCCGCGCAGCGATTGCCGCTGATCGCGACGCCATTCTGGCTGCCAATGAGCGGGATCTGGAGGAGGGCCGACAGAACGGACTCGAGGCCGCCTTGCTCGATCGTCTCGCTATCACACCAGCTCAACTCGATGTGTTGCAAGAAGGGCTCTCTCAGGTTGCCGCACTGCCCGATCCCATTGGCCATGTATCGGATATGCAACGCATGCCGTCGGGTATCGATGTCGGCACTATGCGCGTCCCTCTCGGAGTGATCGGCATGATTTACGAGTCGCGGCCGAATGTGACGATAGAAGCGGCGTCGCTGTGCCTCAAGGCGGGAAATGCAGTGATTTTGCGAGGGGGTTCGGAGGCGATTCACTGCAACACGACGCTGGGTGAGTCACTTGCGGCAGGGTTGTCGGCGGCTGGTTTGCCAGTGGAAGCGGCCCAGGTTGTGCCAGTGGTGGATCGAGCAGCAGTGGGCGCATTGCTCACCATGCCAGAATACGTCGATATGGTGGTGCCGCGGGGGGGCAAGGGTCTGATCGAGCGCGTTGCGGCAGAGAGCAAAGTGCCGGTGCTTGCGCACCTCGATGGCATTTGCCACGTGTATATCGATGCCGACGCCGATCCTGACAAGGCCCACCGTATTGCCTTCAATGCCAAAACCCAGCGCTACGGCACCTGCAACACCATGGAGACGCTGTTAGTCGCCAAGGCGCAGGCGGGCATGTTGCCTGCCCTCGTCTCAGCGCTTCAAGCGGAGGGCGTTGAGGTAAGAGGCTGTGAGGCCTCTCGACAAGCGGCCCCTGATATCACCGTCGATGCGCTGGAAGCAGATTGGTCTACTGAGTATCTTGCCCCGATTCTCTCGATCAGACTGGTCGAGGACGTTACCGAGGCCATGGCGCACATCGCCCGGTACGGGTCGGATCACACCGAGAGCATCGTGACAGAGAACCTCGTCGCGGCGGAACGCTTTTTGCGAGAGGTCGACTCGGGCTCCGTCATGCACAACGCGTCTACCCGCTTTGCCGACGGGTTTGAGTATGGTCTGGGCGCTGAGATCGGTATCTCTACAGGCAAACTTCACGCCAGGGGTCCAGTGGGGCTAGAAGGTCTGACCTCACGTAAATACATTGTCAAAGGGGATGGTCACATCCGCCAGTGAATGCAGCATCGATGAACGATACACAGGGCCCTCTGGGCTTTTTGGGTGGCGCCTTTGACCCGGTCCATATTGGCCACTTGCGCGGCGCCATTGCGGTGCGGGAGCGGCTCGGCCTGGAGCGGGTTGACCTGATCCCTGCCGCGCAATCACCCCTCAAAGACACAGCGATAGTCAGTTCTGCACATCGACTCGCGATGCTGCACCTGGCCGTTGCAGAGGCGCCGGGGCTGTCTGTCGATGCCCGTGAGCTTGACAGGCCAGGACCCTCCTACACGATTGAAACACTGGAGAGTCTGCGGCAAGAGTTGGGCGATCAGCGCACGCTTTTTTGGATTGTCGGAGCAGATAATCTTGCGACGTTGCCCCAGTGGTCCCGGTGGCAGCAGTTATTGGACTTTGTGCACCTCGCTGTCATTGATCGCCCGGGTGCCAAGCAACCATGTCAAGAAGTGGCAGCATGGCTCGACCAATATCGGGATGATGTAGCCGCCTTGCGATCTAGGCCTCATGGCGGTGTGATCACGCTCGAGCAGCCGTTACTGGACATTGCCTCCAGTGATATTCGCGCGATGATTGGCACCGGCCGTGATCCCCGCTTTCTGCTTCCGGGCAGCGTTATGGAGTATATTTCCCAGCATGTTCTATTCAGTCAAAACGACACATGACAACTGATACGCCTGTTTTGGCAGAGGCCAATGGCGCAGATTTGCTGCTGATCGCCAAGCAGGCTCTCGAGGACCTCAAAGCAGTGGAGCCCGTGGTACTGGACGTACGCGAGCTTAGCTCGGTGATGGACTGGCTCATAGTTGCCAGCGGCACGTCGAGTCGTCATGTGAAATCTCTCTCGGGTAGCGTGATTATGAAGGCCAAGGAGCAGGGTGTTCGGCCCATAGGCGTTGAGGGAGAGCGAGTTGGCGAGTGGGTGTTGGTAGATTTTGGCGACGTTGTGGTGCACGTAATGCAACCAGCAGCGCGTAGTTTGTATGACCTTGAGCGATTGTGGTCTGTGCAGGCCACCGAACCTGAGAATAGCTGATGCGGCTCCGGGTGCTGGCAGTGGGGCAAAGAATGCCGGCATGGGTGGATCAGGGGGTGGACGAATACGCCCGACGTCTGCCGCGAGAGATGCCTGTGGAGTGGCTGGATATTCCTCCGGCTAAACGGGGAGGGGCATCCGTTGATCAGTACCGGCAGCTGGAAGCCGATGCCATATGTGCAAAGCTGACCAGAGACGATCACTTGGTCGCGCTCGATGTGGCGGGTACAGCCATCAGCACCGAAGTGATTGCGGAGCGCCTTGACCAATGGCGCATGCAGGGTCAGCAGGTCAGCATCGCAATTGGTGGTCCCGATGGATTGCATTCCCGCGTTCTTGATATGGCAAAGGAGCGCTGGTCTTTGGGTCGTATTACGCTGCCTCATCCGCTGGTGCGGGTCATTCTCTCCGAGCAGTTGTATCGTGCATGGTCTGTGCGGGCCGGTCATCCCTACCACCGGGGTAGCTGATGGCGCGACCTCTGGATGCGTTGCGAGATACCCGCCGGGAGTGGATGATCAATCGCTCGAGGCTCATCGCCGCGTTGTTGGGCGTCAGTCTACTGCTAACCATTCTTGTCTACCGCTACTACTCCTTGCAGATCGTCCAGCATGACGATTTTCTAACTCAGTCGGATCGCAACCGCATCAGAGTGGAGGTCATTCCTCCGACCCGCGGACAAATCGTCGATCGAAAAGGGCGGCTATTGGCGGCGAACAAACCGACCTTCGTTATCGGAGTGGTGCGTGAGCGAAGCGAGAACCCTGCGGCTTTGACTCAAACTCTGGTCGAGCGCTTGTCGCTGACGGATCGCGAGCTTGAGGCCTTTCAGGAGCGCTCCGAGCGCCGCCGCCCGTTTGAGGCTGTGCCTATCAAGCTGGGCCTGGACGATGCCGCACTGGCAACAGTGGCGGTGGATTTACACCAGCTTCCAGGGGTTGTGGTAGACGCCCAACTGACGCGTGACTACCCCTACGGCGAAGCACTCAGTCATGTTTTGGGATATGTGGGCAGGGTCAGCGCTGAGGATTTACAGGCGCTCGATGCAGAGCGTTATCGGGGCACCCTGCACACAGGGAAAGTGGGTCTGGAGAAGCGCTACGAACCCTTACTGCATGGTAAACCCGGGTACCAGCACGTTGAGACCAACGCGCATGGACGCGTATTGCGCGTTTTGGAAAAGCAGTCACCGGAGCCAGGACAAAATCTGCGCCTGTATTTAGATCTGGATCTTCAGCGTGAGGCGGTTGCGGCGCTCGGTGACCAAAGAGGCGCTGTCGTGGCCCTTGACCCTCTCACCGGCGGCGTTCTGGCCATGGTCTCCAATCCCAGCTATGACGCCAACCTGTTTGTCGAAGGCATCAGCTATGCGGCCTACGCCGAATTGCGGGGCTCGTTAGACACGCCTCTCCTCAATCGAGCCGTTCAGGGGCAGTACCCGCCAGGATCAACGATAAAGCCTCTGATCAGCCTTGGCGCTTTGGCGCGGGATTTTATTACGCCGGACACTGCCGTGCCCGATCCGGGTTGGTACCAACTGCCAGGGGATGATCGACGTTACCGGGATTGGACCCTGAGGGTACGTGGCACGGGTCACGCCGAGACTGTCGATCTGCGGCTCGCTATTGCCGAATCCTGTGATACGTATTACTACGATCTAGCTCATCGTATGGGGATCGATACGATGGCCGAGGCGCTGGAGCCGTTTGGCCTAGGGCAGCGCACCGGTATTGATACGACCGGTGAGCAGAACGGTATTTTGCCCAGCAGTCGATGGAAGCGTGAAGCACTTGGTGAGCCCTGGTATCCGGGCGAAACGATCAGTGCAGGTATTGGTCAAGGTTACATGTTGGCCACGCCTTTGCAGTTGGCTCAGGCGGTGATGGTGCTGGCCAACAAAGGCGAGAGCTTCGTGCCGTCGGTGGTCCATCGAGTCGGTGATCTTACAGTCGGTGGCGAGCGGCGCCCTGCAGTCCTTGTGGACGATGCGGACTGGCAGGCAGTCGTAGCGGGCATGGTCGATGTGGTCCACTCGGCAAGCGGGACAGCGGCGGCAATCTCTAAAGATATTGGCTATCAGATTGCGGGAAAAACCGGCACGTCTCAGGTCGTGAGCATCGCTCAGGATGCGGTCTATGATGAGGATGCGATTAGTGAACGCAATCGGAATCATGGACTTTTCGTTGCTTTTGCACCCGTCGAAAGTCCGCGAATCGTCGTCGCCGTGATTGCTGAAAACGGAGGTGGTAGCAGTGCAGCCTCGCCCGTAGCCCGGCGTGTGCTGGACGCCTGGTTGGCTGAGCCGACAGATGTCTGAGTACACACGCTTTCTCGAGGGTTCAACTCGAGACTTTTCCCGACCCCGGACGCCTGCCGATAGGCTCCACCTCGATGTGGTGTTACTGACGCCTGTGCTGGGCATCATGATGATCGGCTTGTTTGTGTTGTTCAGCGCATCTGACGGCGATTGGGACACGGTCAGTCGCCAGATCCGCAATTTCGTAGTCGGCTTTGGTGTGCTGTTGGTGGTAGCGCAAATTCGCCTCGACACAGTGCAACGATGGGCGCCCGCCCTCTATCTTGTAGCACTTCTGTTGTTGTTGCTGATCCCGTTTTTCGGCGTCGGTGCAAAGGGAGCGCAGCGCTGGTTGAGTCTTGGTTTTATGCGCTTCCAACCGTCTGAGATCATGAAGATTGCTATGCCGTTGATGGTGGCTGCGTGGGTTGTCCGGCACGGGTTACCGCCGCGGCCCGGCGTCACAGTGACGGCGCTCTTGATCATCGCTTTGCCCGCCGTTGCCATTGCCACTCAGCCGGATCTCGGAACGGCCATTTTGGTGGCGGCCAGTGGTGCTTTTGTCGTGTTCATGGCTGGGGTCAGCTGGTGGCAAATCATCTCAGGCGCATTGGCAGCCTTGGCCTGTATATGGCCGGCATGGTTGTTCGTGCTCAAGGATTATCAGAAGCAGCGCATTCTGACGCTGTTCGACCCTGAGGCCGATAAATTGGGTGCAGGGTGGAACATTATTCAGTCTAAGACCGCGATTGGCTCTGGGGGTTGGTCTGGTAAAGGCTGGCTTCAGGGCACTCAGTCGCATCTGGACTTTTTGCCCGAGAGTCAAACCGATTTCATCATCGCAGTGCTCGCGGAAGAATGGGGTCTCAGGGGAGTGCTGGGCCTGGTAATACTTTATGGCATGGTCGTGGCGCGTGGTCTCTGGATCAGTTTCACGGCGCAAACGAGTTACGGTCGGTTGCTTGCGAGTGCCATTACGCTGACGTTTTGTGTTTATGTCATCGTGAATATGAGTATGGTCGCCGGGATTCTGCCCGTCGTTGGCGTGCCGCTGCCTTTCGTCAGTTTTGGCGGTACATCTATCGTCACCCTGCTGCTGGGTTTCGGTATTCTCACTGCTATTAGCACCGAAAAAAGGATTTTGTCGCGATGAGTTATGTCCCTCGATTGTTCCAGGCACATAGGGGTTTTTTGATCAGCGGTCTATTGCTGCTTTGGCTGGCGGCCGGATTCAAGCCGTCTGCGCTTGCGGGAGATTACAGTGACCGAGAGGCGGCAAGAGCCGTGATTCTCGCGGCGCAAGAAGCCGGCGTGGATCCTGTCTGGGCGCAGGGATTGGTCGATGAAGCAGCGCGACAGCAGAGCATCCTCGACGCCATTGCCCGTCCGGCTGAAAAAACCAAAGCGTGGCACGAGTACCGAAACATTTTTCTGACTGATCGCCGCATTAGAGAAGGCGTGTCTTTCTGGAGCACTCATACTGAGACACTGGATACGGTCGCTGCACGCACCGGTGTGCCAGCGGAATTGATCGTAGCCATTATCGGCGTTGAGACATACTACGGACGCATCACAGGGAGTTATCGAGTGGTTGATGCACTGGCAACACTCGCTTTTGACTATCCGCGGCGGTCAGCGTTTTTTACCGGCGAGCTGGAGCAATTTCTCATTTTGGCATGGGAGTCGGGGAAGGACCCCCTGGCGCTCAAGGGCTCTTACGCGGGCGCTATGGGTTACGGTCAGTTTATGCCTTCAAGTTACCGCGCCTACGCGCGGGCTTATGAGGGTGAGGACGCGCCAGATATTTGGGACGACCCGGCCGACGCCATAGCCAGTGTGGCGCATTACCTGAAGGCGCATGGTTGGCGCTCAGGAGAACCTGTGATCGCGGATGGTGTTCCGAACGATCCGGCCCCCGATTTATTTGAGAGCGGATTGAAGCCGACGAAAACGGTTGCGGCTCTGGCGTTAGAGGGGTTGAGTGCCGCGGATCCGCTTGAGCCTTCAAGAAAGGCAACCCCGCTCCGCCTCGAAGAGGAGGCCGGTATGCGCTATTGGTTGGGCTTGCATAACTTCTACGTCATCACGCGTTACAACCACAGTGCGATGTATGCGATGGCAGTGTGGGATCTGAGTCAAGCGATTGTTGCTGCGCGCCCCGCCTCTTGATTCCCATGATGCGCATCGGCGTATGCGTCACCTTGGTAGGCTTGGCCGGTTGCGCTTCATTTCGCGATGATGCGCCCTCAATCGAGCCGGACTACGCGCCATCGTCTTCAATCAAGCCCCTATGGCAGGACGCAGTCCCGCGTCCCGACCCCATTCTGCCGCAAGGCAATCGCAGTCCCTACGAGGTCAATGGCGAGTCGTATACAGTGCTGCCAACGGCCAGAGCCTACCGAGAGCAGGGCATCGCGTCTTGGTATGGCATGAAATTTCAGGGGCGCCCCACGAGCAACGGCGAAACCTTCGACGTATTTGCTGCCTCAGCCGCCCATCGTTCACTCCCGATTCCCAGCTATGTTCGGGTTACCAATCTGAGTAATGATGAGAGCGTTCTGCTGAGGGTCAACGACCGTGGCCCTTTTCACCCGGATCGGCTGATTGATGTGTCTTATGGTGCGGCTTTGCAGCTCGGGTTCGCAGAGCAAGGCACGACGGCCGTGCTGGTGGAATCGGTAGACCTTGAGGGAGTCGATGACAGACGCAACTTGGTGGGCGCGGCATACCGGTTTCTGCAGCTGGGCGCCTATGCGTCGGGGGTTACTGCGGACCAGCTGGCCAAGGAAATCAGGGAGCGATGGGATTATCCGGTGATGGTGACTGCCGTGGACACAGAGGGTGCTCGGCTGCATCGGGTTAGAGTGGGGCCGTTTAGTGGCGCAGATGAGTTGGAAAGGGCACGCACCAGATTGATAGCAGCAGACTATCCCACACCTCAACGTTTGCCCTGAGGCCACGATTTTCATCGCGGGCCCTGCAAGCGTAAACTGACGCGGTTTTCACATAGCCTTTCCGGAGAATCCATCGATGATAGGAGCGAAGAAGATGTTGAGGCGCTGGTTGTGGTGCGTGATGGGTTTGACGTGGTTGCCGCTGATTGGCGCCGCTAACACAGGCCTAGTCCCCACACCGCCCAGCATCAATGCTGACTCCTACCTGTTAGTCGATTTCGACACGGGCGCCGTGCTGGTCGAGCACAACCCTGATCTGCAGCTGCCTCCAGCCAGCCTGACCAAGCTGATGACTGCCTACATTCTGGCTCAGGAAGTCGAGCTCGGTCGTCTGAGTCTGGATGATGTGGTGCCCGTGAGCCGGAATGCCTGGTCTCAAAACCCGGTGTTCAAGGGCTCCTCGTTGATGTGGATTGAGCCAGGGAAGCCGGTGACGGTAGCGGAGCTTGAGAGGGGCATTGTGATTTCGTCGGGCAACGATGCGACGGTTGCGATTGCAGAGCACATTGCCGGTAGTGAGGCGGCTTTTGTCGATCTGATGAACCGTTATGCAGAAGAGATGAGACTGACGGGGACTCATTTTGAGAACAGCCATGGTTTACCCCACCCCGAACATTTATCCACTGCGCGCGATCTTGCGCTGACCGCCGCTGCCGCCATTCGCGACCACCCTGAGCGATACGCGGTTTATAAAGAGCAGAGCTATACCTATAACGACATTACGCAATACAACCGTAATCACTTACTCCGTGAGGATGAGTCTGTTGACGGTTTGAAGACGGGTTACACCAGCGTTGCCGGGTATGGCTTGGTGGCTTCGGCGGAGCGCGAGGGCATGCGCCTGATTTCTGTGGTGATGGGGAGTAGTTCAACATCAAGCCGCAAGTCAGAGACCCGGAGTCTGCTGAACTATGGGTTCCGATTTTATGAGACCGTTACTCCGTTGACTGCAGGCGCAGCGCTCGCCGAGGACCGTGTCTGGAAAGGCGAGACGCAGCAGGTAGCACTTGGGGTGACTACGGACCTTGTGTTGACACTGCCAAGAAGCACCGCGCAGATTGCCCCATCAATTGAGATCGACGCGCCATTGATTGCCCCGCTGAGGGTGGGCGATGTGGTCGGCCGCGTCGTATTGACTCGATCTGGCGAGCCTGTGGGAGAGGCCCCGCTTGAAGTCCTGCAGGCGATAGAGCCCGCCGGATTTTTCGCGCGGTTGTGGGACACGATACTGCTCTGGTTTCAACAGCTACTGGGTTAATTGACAGTGAGCGAAGACCCGCCAAAGATCGTCTTTCCCTGCGCGTACCCCATCAAAGTACTGGGCAGGGCAGAATCGGCATTTCAGCCGGCAGTGATGACAGTGTTCAATCAACATGCGGCCGGATTCTCGGAGCAGGACGTGGTGGTCAAGGACTCTCGAAAAGGCACATTCCAATCGATCACGGTCACCATTGAGGCGCAGAGTGAAGAGCAGCTGCGCGAGATTCATCAAGATTTGATGGATACCGGTCTGGTATCCATGGTGCTCTGACCCCGTGTTGTGTCGACGTTTGGGCGCGGTCGACTTTGAGTCGACGTTCGACGCGATGAAAGCTTTCACCGCGTCGCGGACCCCCGACACGGAAGACGAAATTTGGCTGCTCCAACACCTGCCCGTCTACACGCAAGGCCTGTCGGGTAAGCCAGAGCACGTGCTCGACCCCGGTGACGTCCCGATCATTCAGATCGATCGGGGTGGCCAAGTGACCTATCACGGCCCCGGGCAGTGGATCGCTTATGTGCTCTACGACCTGCGTCGGGCGAACGTTAATGTCAGGCAGCTGGTCAATTTGCTCGAAGCTGCAGTGGTGAACGTGTTGGGCGAATGGGACATCCAAGCTTATGGCGATCCCGATGCGCGCGGTGTATATGTCGACGGATGCAAGATCGCTGCGTTGGGCTTGAAGGTCAGCAAAGGACGCAGTTATCACGGTCTGTCACTCAACGTCGATATGGACCTGGCTCCGTTTAAGGGCATCAATCCCTGCGGTTACGAAGGACTTGAAGTCACCTCCCTCGCCGCACTGATGGGCCTTGATTGTCCTGCCATGGATCAAGTGGGCGAAGCCCTGCTTAAACACCTAGAGGCGCTATTACCCGGTTCAGACTGACGCCAGTGGTATTGGCTGGCATAATCGCGCCTCCTCCAAGGAGCCACCATGTCTGAACTACAGCGCGACATCGACGCGCGCCGCACCTTCGCCATTATTTCTCACCCTGACGCCGGTAAGACAACCATGACCGAGAAGCTGTTGCTTCTCGGTCAGGCCATTCAGGTCGCCGGTTCTGTGAAAGGTAAGCGCGGGCCCCATGCCACCTCGGACTGGATGACGCTTGAGCAGGAGCGCGGTATTTCTGTTACGTCATCGGTCATGCAGTTTCCCTACAGGGAGCGCTGGGTGAATTTATTGGATACGCCGGGCCACGAGGATTTCTCAGAGGACACTTATCGGACGCTCACGGCAGTGGATTCGGCACTCATGATGATCGACGGTGCCAAGGGCGTCGAGGACCGGACCATTAAGCTGATGAAAGTCTGCCGCCTCCGGGACACACCCATCATGACGTTTGTCAATAAACTCGACCGAGACACCCGTGACCCTATTGAACTGGTGGATGAGGTCGAGGAAGTACTGGGCATTGCCGGAGCCCCTATCAACTGGCCTATTGGCATGGGCCGAGATTTCAGCGGTGTTTACAACCTCTACACCGATACGATTCATCGCTACCATGCGGGTAGCGGTAGTGCTCTGGCGGAAGAGGATTTGATTGTCGGTCTCGATTCAGACGAGGCCAGAGCGCTGCTGGCGGAAAATTACGATGGCTTTCTCGAGGAGATCGAGTTGGTCCGCGGTGCCTCTCACGAGTTCTCGCTTGAGGCGTTCTTGGCCGGCCAGCTGACACCAGTCTTTTTCGGGACGGCGCTTGGAAACTTTGGCGTCAGGGAGATGCTCAATGATTTCGTTGAGTGGGCGCCTGCCCCTCAACCCAGAGTCGCTTCAGAGCGACTCATTGAGGCGTCCCAGCAGGATTTCACCGGTTTCGTCTTCAAGATTCAGGCAAACATGGACCCGAAGCACCGGGATCGTATTGCCTTCATGCGCATTTGTTCAGGCCGCTACGACAAGGGGATGAAGATGCGTCACGTGCGCATCGACAAAGATGTTCGCATCGCCGACGCGGTGACCTTTCGCGCGGGGGATCGCACGTTGGTGGAGTCGGCGGTGGCAGGCGACATTATTGGCCTGCATAACCACGGCACGATTCAAATCGGCGACACCTTTACGACTGGAGAGGCGATTCGTTTTACCGGCATTCCCCACTTCGCACCCGAGCTGTTCCGGCGCATCCGGTTAACAGATCCGATGAAGGCCAAAGCATTACAAAAAGGGCTGCAGCAGCTGTCCGAGGAGGGCTCGACGCAGGTGTTCTCTCCACTGAATAGCAGCGACCTCATCGTGGGTGCTGTCGGTCAATTGCAATTTGATGTGGTGGCTTACCGATTAGCTGATGAGTACAAGGTCGAGGCACTCTACGAGCCGGTCAACATCTACACGGTCCGCTGGATAGAGGCCGAAGATGAACGCAAGCTCGAAGAGTTCCGCAAGAAAGCGGTGGAGCATTTGTCTGAAGATGGCGGTGGTTATCTCACCTATCTGGCGCCCACCCGCGTTAACCTCTCACTGATGGAGGAGCGGTGGCCCGACATTCGCTTTCGTGAGACGCGAGAGCACTAGCACGGCTCAAAGCAGTGCTTCGATGTCGCTCGCGATCGCCTCGGGCTTGGTAGAGGGTGCGTAGCGCTTGACCACCTCACCCTGTTGGTTAACCAGAAACTTCGTGAAGTTCCACTTGATGCGCTTGCTGCCAAGTACGCCCGGAGCCTTTTCTTTCAGGTGCGCGAACAAAGGGTGGCTGGCTGCGCCATTGACCTCGATCTTGCTAAACAGCGGGAAGCTGGTCTGGTAATTCAGATCGCAGAAGGACTGAATGTCTTCCTCATTGCCGGGTTCTTGGCCGCCAAATTGATTGCAGGGAAAAGCCAGCACAGAAAAGCCGCGTTCTCCGTAGGATTTTTGTAGTGACTCCAGGCCCTCGTATTGCGGGGTAAACCCGCACTTGGAGGCCGTATTCACAATCAGCAATACCTTGCCGCCAAAATCACCGAGCGCGGTGTCTTCGCCATTTGCCCGAGCGGCAGAAAAATCCAAAACAGTCGTCATAGCGTGCTCCATAGAGGCTGTGGGGTAACGGGGTGGTCAGGCAGAGAGGTAGGTTTCCAACTCAAAGTCTGTCACGCGGCGCTCAAACTCGGCCAGTTCCTGCTTTTTGACCTCGCTGAAAGCGAATTGAAACTCCGCGGAGAGTGTCTCGCGCACATTGGCAGAGTCCGAGAACCGTGCGATGGCCTCCGCCATGTGTCCTGGCAGGCAAACGTTGGCATCGTCTTCAACCCACGCATTGCCACTGATCGGAGGAGGGGCCTCACACTGACGATCAATCCCCATGTATATCCCCGCCAGCAGCGCGGCCACTGCGAGATACGGATTACTGTCTGCACCGGCGACGCGATGCTCAATGCGGGTAGCCTGGCTGGGACTGGCGGGAATTCGCAGTGCGGTAGTGCGGTTGTCGTAGCCCCAGTTAGGTTGCGTCGGCGCATGATTCCCCGCCTGAAATCTACGGTAAGCGTTGTAGCTGGGTGCAAAAATTAGCTGAGTGTCGGCCATGAGGTCGAGGCATCCGGCGACCGCCTGACGCAACAGCGGGGTGCCCTCGACATTGCCGCTGTCAAAAACATTCTGGCCCGAGGTGTCCAGTAGGCTGCAATGAGCGTGCATTCCATTGCCTGCCTGATTCTCCATGGGCTTTGGCATAAAGCTTGCCAGCGAGCCGAATCGTTCTGCTACGGCGCAAATGCACCGCTGCATGCGAATGATTTGATCGCAATAGGCGACTGCGTTGTCCGAGTACGCGACATTAATTTCGTACTGAGCTGGTGCAGCTTCTTTTAGCACGCCTTCGTAGGGTAGTCCCTGAACCGCAAAACTCGCTTTCAGCGCGTCAAACAACGCCGCGTGTTCATCAAGGGCGCTGAGGCCGTATAGATTGCCGCCTGTCTCATTCTCGGCGGGCAGCGCGTCTCGCAATGTCTGGTTTTCATCTGGACGCTTGAACAAGTTGAACTCAAGCTCAATGGCGACCCTGGGCACCAGCCCCTTTTTTTCGAGCTTGTCGGCAATCTGCGCTAGCACCTGCCGCGGGTCAGAGAGGAGGGGCGCTCCGTCGTCCTTGAACATCGTCAGTACGACCTGAGCGCGATCTACGCCGGTGGCGGTCAACACCGGGACCAGAGAGTCCGGTACCGCCTGACACCAGCCATCGAGATCCCCGTTGTCGAGGGCGATTCTCGGCACGTCGCGACCCCAAGCGTCTTGAGCCACAGCTGATTTGGGTAGCTTCACACCATCGGAGAGGAGCGCAGGTAACTTCTCAACGGGCAGCCACTTGCCGCGGGCTGCGCCATTACAGTCCGTGATGAGGGCCTCAACCGTCTCGATGTCAGGGTGTTGGGTCAGCAGTGTGTCAGCGTTCGAGTGCATCAAGGGAATCTCTGTGGAGGTGGCGAGTTTAACCTCGTGGACACAGCCTCACCAGTCGAGGGGCGAGGTGCGCCAGCGGTTTTCCCAAGCGGTCCGGACCTTGTTGGGATAGCGCAGGCTGCCGCTGGAACCGTTGTAGGCCGCCAGTGCTCGATTCAGATTTTGATCTTCCCGATCCAAATAGAAGCGCAGGATATGACAGCCGTAGCGAAGATTCGTCGCGGTGTGAGTCAAATTGTCGTCGCCTCGCCCGATTTCATCTTTCCAGAAGGGCATGACCTGCATCAGACCCTGAGCTCCTACGCGGGAGATCGCGTAGCGATCGAAGGCGCTCTCAACCTCAATCACGGACAGCACCAACTCGGGCGGCAAATTGAGTTGACTCGCCTGCTGGTGTACCTGCGTCAGCAGGTCCAGGCGCTCCGCGGGGTCGGCAAGAAAGCGGGCGAGCCGTTGTTGCATATCGACCAACCACACCTCAGCGGCATAGCGATCTTTAAATCCGTCTTCTGCAGATAAAGCTTGGTTCAGGTAGACGCTTAGCGCTGCTCTATCTGCCGCCGATTCTGCGCTGAGCTCCGCGGCTGTCGACAGTGTTAAACCGAGAATGAGCCCGAGCAGGGGGCGGTGCAAGTCGATCAGCCCTCAGCGAGGAGCTGCTGCAGGCGCTCGATGATCTCGGTGGGCGCCACCATCTCAGTCTCGCCACTGCGCCGCTGGGTGAGTTCAAGCTTGCCCTCGGCCAACGATCGTTCCCCTACAGTCACCCGCAACGGCATGCCCAGAAGCTCCATTTCCGCGAACTTCACTCCCGGCCGCTCCGGCCGATCGTCGAGAAAGGTGGCGAGGCCAGCATCTGCGCAAGCAGTGTAGAGATGTTCGGTGGCGTCTCGCACAGCATCTGACTTATCCATTCCCAGCGGGACGATAGCCACGTCAAAAGGCGCCATGGCTGCGGGCCAGATGATGCCATTGTCGTCATGATTTTGTTCAATGGCTGCGGCGACAATGCGGGTGACGCCGATGCCATAACAGCCCATGACCATGGGTTGGTTGCGGCCCTGCTCATCCAGTACGGATGCGTTCATTGACTCAGAGTATTTTGTGCCCAATTGAAAAATATGGCCCACCTCAATCCCGCGGCGAATCTCTAATGTGCCCTCGCCACAGGGGCTGGGGTCACCGGCCACGATCTCACGAATATCGGCGAATTCGGCATGCGGGACGTCGCGACTCCAGACAGCACCTTTGACGTGATATCCGTCCTCGTTCGCCCCGCAAACGAAGCTGGCCATTTGCGCCGCGGTGTGATCTACCACCACCCTCACCGGCGCCCCCACTGGACCCAGCGAGCCAAATCCAGCGCCCAGTCGGGACTTCACCTCGTCGGGCTCAGCCATCACCAGCGGTGATGCCATACCAGGCAATTTGGTGGCCTTGATGGCATTGAGTCGGTGGTCACCGCGAACGACCAGCGCCACCAGCTCGCCCTGTTCGTCTTTGGCGAGCAGTGTTTTGATCGACTGCTCGGCGGGAATGCTCAGCTGCTCGGCAAGAGCATCAATCGTAGTTATGCCTGGCGTTGCAAATTTTTCCAGAGCGGGTGTCTGTGCCTCTCCAGCAACCGCCGCCGCAGTCCCGGGTAGTGCAGGCGCCAACTCCACGTTGGCCGCATAGTCGCTGCCGGTCGAAAAGGCGATGGCGTCCTCGCCACTCTCCGCTAACACATGGAATTCGTGGGAATGTGCACCGCCGATCGCACCCGTATCAGCTTCCACCGCTCGGAAATCTAGTCCCAGTCGGGTAAAGATAGCGGTGTAGGCTTCGTGCATACGCCAGTAGGTCTGTTCTTGAGACGCTTGATCAATATGAAATGAGTAGGCGTCCTTCATGATGAACTCTCGTGACCGCATGACGCCAAAGCGCGGCCGGATTTCGTCGCGAAATTTGGTCTGGATCTGGAACAGGTTGACCGGCAGCTGTTTGTAGCTCTTGATCTCGCTTTTGGCGATCTGAGTGATGACTTCTTCGTGGGTGGGTCCAAGACAGAAAGGGCGCTGATGGCGGTCTTCCAGTCGACACAGCTCGGGTCCGTAAAGCTCCCAGCGACCGGATTCTTCCCACAGCTCTCCCGGTTGAACTACCGGCATGCTCAGCTCCAGCGCACCGGCGCGCTCCATTTCCTCCCGGACAATGTGCTCAACTTTGCGCAGCACGCGCAGCCCCAACGGCATCCAGTTGTAGATGCCCGCAGCGACCCGGCGGATCAATCCCGCTCGCAGCATTAGCTGATGGCTAACAACCTCAGCATCTGAAGGGGTCTCCTTCAGAGTCGAGAGCAGGAACTCACTGGCACGCATAACACACTCCACATCGGTGGCGGTCATTCTAAAGGGGCCGGGTGCAGCCCGTACAGTTGCGGCGATGTGAATCGTGGGGATGTTGGCAAAGTGTCCTTTAAGATGGCCGTGCTTATGAATAGTGAAAGTGGGCTTGTCGGCTTCAGGCTCCTGTTGTTGAATCGCCTCATTAATAGTCTTCTTAGACACCGCACCGATCTGGGTTATCGCTCGAGGCAGGACCAATGGGAAAGAAAAAAGTCGACAAGCAACCGAAGCAAGCCGTTGAAGCCAAGAAAATGAAGCCCGTCAAAACCAAGCTCACTAAATCACAGATGCTTGAATTGCTGGCAGAGGACAGCGGTGTTGCAAAGTCGGATGTCAAAAAAGTCTGGGGGTCTCTTGAGAGAGTCATCGAAGCGAGTATTTCAAAGCGGGGTTCTGGTCAGTTCACTCTGCCGGGATTGATGAAAGTTACCACCGTGCGAAGACCTGCGATTAAAGCCCGACGCGGCATCAATCCGTTTACCAAAGAAGAAACCTGGTTCAAAGCCAAGCCTGCTAGTACCGGCGTCAGGATTCGTGCGTTGAAAAAAATGAAAAGCTTCGCCAACTGACTCGCTGCTGGACCCGGAATGCTCAGACGGCTTCACGTCTTTTAATGGTCGCTTTCAAGGCAGCGAGCTAAATGTTCACGCTCTGCATACCTTTCACTGATTCAGGGTTTACGGTACGCTCCGCGCCCTTATACAACGACCCTTAACCTCAGACAGAGCCGGTGAAAACCAGAGCTTGTTCGGGGAGAGCGCTATGCCCATTTACGAATACTGCTGTCAGGAATGTGGACACTCTCTAGAGGCCATCCAAAAGCTGTCTGATGCGCCCCTTACTGACTGTCCCGAATGCGGGAAACCTGGTTTGAAGAAGCAGATCAGTGCTCCTG
>JBELDB010000023.1:0-19829 GCA_042094525.1 Congregibacter sp.
CTTTCTGCTCGTCGGTGCCATAGGCCATGATGACGTTGGCCACCATGACGAGACCAAAGGGCACGACACTGGGAATACCCGCCAGCGAGCGCTCGGTTTCGTAGATGTACTTCTGTGTGGCGGTCCAGCCGGTCCCGCCGTACTCGGCTGGCCAATTGGGCGCCACCCAGCCCTTCTCGTAAAGTTGGCGCTGCCAATCTTCAATGGCGTTTTTGTAATCGGGAGAGCGCAGACGAGTCTGCATCTCCGCCGTGAACGCCTCTTCGAAAAATCCGCGAACCTCGTCGCGAAAAGCCAGATCTTCAGGTGAGTATGCTGTGTCCATGTTTTACCTCGCGGCAGAAAGCGCCCAGACGGTGCAGCACCGTGGGGCTATTTTTGAATCTTGAGTATGTTTTCTGAATAAGGAGAATGTAGGCAACTTGGGGGGGTATTGCAACCCTGCTGAAGGGCCCAAATCGCCACTATTCAAACCGTCAATGTCAGTGCGCCAACGGATCAACCCATCGATGGCTCAGCGCCCCAATGGGTTAGTACATGAGTGAGAACAGTTTGCGCTGATACTCCGCCGCCAGCGGATCTCCCTTGCCGATCGTTGCCAGCGTGTCCAGAAACACCTTGCGCGCCTCACCATCATTAAACTCTTTGTCTGCTTTCAACACCATCAGCAAATGTTCAAGGGCCTCGCGATATTGCGCTGCCTGACTCAACTGAACGGCCAACTGAATGCGCGTCGTGTGATCGTCAGGATTACTGGCAATCGCCGCCTCCAAAGCCTCTACCTCTGGCGAGCGCGCCGCCTCGCGACCCAATTCAATCTGTGCCATCAGCTGCTCGTAGCGGGCATCCTGATCCGCCAAACGGATACCCTTTAACAGGTTCTCTGCATCGTCGAGTCGATTGGCGGTTACCAATGCCCCAGCATAGGCGAGTGTCATATCGGATTTTTGTCCCGACTCTTCCCACGCGCTCCGAAACAGCGCCAGGGCACCGGGAATGTCACCATCCGCCAATAGTTGTTCCGCCTCGGCCAGCGCCCCTGCTTGAGGGGAGGGCAAGTGCTTGTCGAGCATCTCGCGAACCGCCGATTCAGGTTGTGCGCCGGAAAAACCGTCGATGGGCTGACCATCCTTGATCACCATTACAGTCGGCAATGACCGCACGCCCAGCTGCTGCGCCAGCATCTGCTGCTCATCGGCGTTGACCTTCGCGAGCAGGAAACTACCTTGATACTCGGTGGCAAGCTTTTCCAAAATCGGCATCAACTGCTTGCACGGCTCGCACCAGTCGGCCCAGAAATCGACAACGACCGGACGCGTCATCGACTCTTCTATCAATAACTGCTGTGCATTGCTCTCGTCGATCTCGACAATGTGCGCAGACGCGTTCATATCTTGGCCTCCTGCTCAGCCAGAACATCCTGCATGTCATAACGTCCAGCAGGTTGACCGACCAGCCAACAGGCCGCCCGCACAGCGCCCTGCGCAAAGGCCATTCTGGAGCTGGCGCGATGAGTGATCTCCAGGCGTTCGCCCTCACTGGCAAAAATAATGGTGTGGTCGCCGACCACATCACCGGCGCGGATACTGCTGAACCCGATAGCGTCGCGATCCCGCGCGCCGGTCCGGCCTTCTCGGCCATAAACGGCGACTTGGGAAAGATCTCTGCCCAATGCCTTGGCTACGACCTCTCCCAAGCTGAGCGCCGTGCCGGACGGCGCGTCAATTTTGTGCCGATGATGCGCTTCGACAATCTCAATATCGGCACTGTTACCCAGCGCCTTGGCCGCCGCCTCAGCCAATCTGAAGGTGAGATTCACGCCTGGCGCGAAATTGGATGCCTGACAAAAAGGCATGCCAGCCGTCGCCTTATCAAGATCATGTGTTTGTTCAGCTGAAAAGCCGGTGGTGCCGACCACCATCGGTAGGCCACGGCCGGCACAGATTACTGCCTGCGCCAGCGTCGACTCCGGCACGGTAAAGTCGATCAGCACGTCAATCTGATCCGCCACTGCCGCTAGATCCGAGCTAATGCTGACGCCAGACGCATCACCGCCAAGCAACTCTCCCATATCAGCACCTAACAAGGACGACTCGGGTCGCTCGATTGCCGCGGCCAGTGTTGCAGGCGTATCGCTGTCTGCGATCGCCTCGGCCAACATACGGCCCATTCGACCTGCCGCACCTGTGATGCCGATTCGCACTGTCATCCGGTCATTCCATCAAAGAAGTTTTTGACCCCTTCAAACCAACTGCTCTGGCGCGGGGACTGCTGCTCGCCGCCCTCTTCCAGGGCGCCGCGAAACTCCTCAAGAAGATTACGCTGTTCCTTGGTGAGGTTCACTGGGGTCTCCAGCACAGCGCGACACAATAGATCGCCAACAGGGCCCCCACGCACCGGTTTCACGCCCTTACCACGCAGGCGAAACATTTTGCCGGTCTGGGTCTCTGAGGGAATCTTCAGCTTCACACGTCCATCCAGCGTGGGCACTTCCAACTCGCCGCCCAACGCAGCATCGGCAAAACTGATAGGCACTTCGCAGTAAAGATGACGCCCGTCACGCTCAAAGAGTGGATGCTGACGGACAGCAATCTGAACAAACAAATCGCCCGGCGGCCCGCCCGCAGGCCCGGCCTCACCCTCGCCACTGAGACGAATACGATCGCCCGTATCGACGCCAGGCGGCACTTTGACAGACAGAGTTTTGGTCTTTTCTACCAGCCCTTGGCCGCGACACTCGATACACGGGTCGGAAATGGTCTGGCCGCGGCCACGACAGTTGGGGCAGGTCTGCTGCACCTGAAAAAACCCCTGCTGCATGCGTACCTGCCCTGTGCCACCGCAACTGCCGCAGGTAACAGGGCTACTGCCCGGCTTGGCACCGCTGCCATCGCAGGGTTCACAGTGTTGCAGAGAGGGAACTCGGATCTCGGCAGTGGAGCCACGAACGGCTTCCTCCAATGAGACTTCGAGGGTGTAACGCAGATCTGATCCGCGTTGCGGTCCCTGACGGCGTCCGCCACCCCCGCCGAAAATATCGCCGAAAACATCGCCGAAAATGTCCGAGAAGCTGCCGCCCTGAAATCCACCACCACCCATGGAAGGGTCGACTCCAGCGTGCCCAAACTGATCGTAGGCGCCGCGCTTCTCGCCATCAGAAAGGATCTCGTAGGCCTCGGTAGCCTCTTTGAACTTGGCATCCGCATCGGCATCGTCCGGATTGCGGTCCGGGTGATACTTCATGGCAATCCGGCGATAAGCCTTTTTGATGTCTTGCTCAGAAGCGGATCGATCCACCCCCAGCACGTCGTAGTAGTCGCGTTTCGACATAATTTTGGCGCGGGCCCTCTCGAGCACCCCGCTCCTTCTCTAAAAACGGACGCGGGTGACATGGTGTTAGCCATGACCCGCGCCTGGTTCGCGTCCCGTCAGGGAGGCGTTTCAGAGCATCGCCCGAGCGAGCTCTGTTTTTTTATCGGCGTTAAGCGCGCTTGTCGTCTTGGACTTCTTCAAACTCCGCATCGACAACATCGCCCTGTTCCGCTTCATCCGGCTGGGCTTCAGCACCCTCGGCAGCCGCGCCCTCAGCCTGCTGCGCCGCATACATCTTCTGCGCAACGCCTCCAGTCGCCTCGGTCAGTTTGGTCGTGGCAGCTTCCATCGCGGCTGCATCATCGTCCTTGATCGCCTCTTCGACTTCGGCAATGGCGGCTTCGATAGCAGCGCGCTCGTCATCCGTCGCGTGCTCGCCCGCCTCCTCAAGAGTCTTGCGTGCGGCGTGCACCATACCATCAGCCGTATTGCGTGCGGCCACGACCTCTTCGAACTTCTTGTCCGCCTCGGCATTGGCCTCAGCATCCTGGACCATTTGGTCGATCTCATTCTCGGACAGACCACCCGAGGCAGTGATGCGAATCGACTGCTCTTTGCCGGTGGCTTTGTCTTTGGCCGAAACATTCAGAATGCCATTGGCATCGAGATCAAATGTGACCTCGATCTGAGGCATGCCGCGTGGAGCGGGCGGAATGTCGGCGAGGTCAAAACGGCCAAGAGACTTGTTCTGTGTCGCCTGCTTGCGCTCGCCCTGCACCACATGGATGGTCACCGCGGTCTGGTTGTCCTCAGCCGTTGAGAAAACCTGCGATTTCTTGGTTGGAATCGTGGTGTTCTTCTCGATCAGCGGTGTCGCGACACCACCCATGGTTTCAATACCGAGTGTCAGCGGTGTGACATCGAGGAGCAGCACGTCTTTGACATCACCTGCGAGTACCGCGCCCTGAATCGAGGCGCCCATCGCGACGGCCTCGTCGGGGTTCACATCCTTCCGCGCCTCTTTGCCAAAGAAATCGGCCACCGCCTGCTGCACCATCGGCATACGGGTTTGCCCGCCGACCAGAATCACATCCTGCACCTCGGAGGGCGACAAGCCGGCGTCGTCCAGCGCAATCTTCACAGGCTCCAGCGAGCGCTTAACCAGATCCTCAACCAGCGACTCCAGCTTGGAGCGACTCAGCTTGACCACCAAGTGCTTGGGGCCCGTCGCGTCGGCTGTGATGTAGGGCAGGTTCACTTCGGTTTGCTGTGAACTCGACAGTTCGATCTTGGCCTTTTCTGCCGCTTCCTTCAGACGCTGCAGAGCCAGGGGATCGTTATGCAGATCAATGCTGCTCTCTTTCTTGAATTCATCCGCCAAGAACTCGATCAGGCGGAGGTCAAAATCCTCACCCCCGAGGAACGTATCGCCATTAGTCGCGAGCACTTCAAACTGGTGCTCACCATCCACCTCTGCGATTTCAATGATCGAGATATCGAAGGTGCCGCCACCCAGATCGTAAACCGCTACCGTGCGGTCACCCTGGGCCTTGTCCATGCCGTAAGCCAGCGCCGCAGCCGTGGGTTCGTTGATGATTCGCTTGACCTCAAGACCGGCAATGCGGCCTGCATCTTTAGTCGCTTGCCGCTGGGAGTCATTAAAGTATGCGGGGACCGTGATCACCGCCTCGGTCACCGCCTCGCCAAGGTATTCCTCAGCAGTCTTTTTCATCTTGCGCAGCACTTCTGCCGACACCTGTGGCGGGGCCATCTTGTCGTCGTTCACCTGCACCCAGGCGTCACCACTGTCTGCCTTGACGATCTGATAGGGCACCATCTTGATGTCCTTTTGCACCACGTCGTCTTCGAAGCGGCGACCAATCAACCGCTTCACAGCGAACAATGTGTTCGTTGGATTAGTGACCGCCTGCCGCTTGGCAGATTGACCCACTAGAATTTCATTGTCGTCGGTATAAGCGACGATAGACGGTGTCGTCCGACCGCCCTCGGCATTCTCGATGACTCGAGGCTTGCCGCCCTCCAAAACGGATACGCAACTGTTGGTGGTACCCAGATCGATGCCAATGATCTTACCCATGTCTGTTTCTCCTATCGGCCAGCAGCTCGGCGCTGGCATGCTTTCTTGTTTCTGGATATGGGGCCGGTCGTACCGAATTCAAGTGCCGCCGTACCCATAACGCGTTCATTCATTCTCCGCTGGGGGCCTTGGACACCATCACCATCGCCGGGCGCAGCAGCCGTCCATTCAGCAGATAACCTTTCTGCATCACAGCGACCACCGAGTTCGGTTCGACGTCGGACTGCTCCACCATGCTCATTGCCTGAGCGGTCTCCGGATCAAACGGCTCGCCCTCTGGGTTCACCGCTTCCACCCCATACTTGGCCAGCACGTCCATCAAGCCCTTTCGCGTGAGTTCCACGCCCTCAGCTAATGCCGCACTGCCCTGCTCGTCACCACTGGACTCCAGGGCTCGCTCAAGGTTGTCGACGACACTGAGCAAGTCACCACAGAAGCGCTCCAGCGCAAATTTACGCGCCTTCTCGACTTCCTGTTCGGCACGCCGCTGCACATTCATTGCATCAGCTTGAGCCCTGAGCGCGGCATCCTTGGCGGCTTCGAGCTCAGCCTCTAGATCGACCGGCGCATCAGGAGCGTCATCCGCCTCAGCAGCGTCAGCCCCACTGTCTGTGTCAGACGCCACGGTGGCTTCCGCCACCGCCTCAGCAGTGTGCTCGACGTCGACAGTGTCTCCCTCAGCCGTCGTCTGCTCCTCGGGTTTCTCTTCCGCCATGGGCGATCTCCAGTCTCTCACTCACTATTTGCTTGCTATTTGGGGCGCTCGCACCCTCGGTAGGTGGCCACCGAACCCCGCTTTCGAATGGGATGTGGGGTGCCACGGCCAGTTTTCAAGGGGTGAACGTGGTTTTCGCTGCGATCTTTACGAGATAAGCCTGTGACTGGAGCACCAGAAATCGCCACCACCAGAGCGCTCCAGCGTTCGGTTTAAGGGTGAAAGGGCCCCGAATTCAGATAGAGTCCTGCCGCGCTGTATGCGGCGAGAGAGCAGAACAAGCGAGCCCGCCAGCACGGTCAAAAACCCTAACTGTTACTGATTTTGGCTGGGGCTGACGGGGCTGGGGCTATCGCGACAAGGCCGCACTCAGCATCCGGGCGGTGACATCGACAATCGGAATCACACGCTCGTAGGCCATCCGGGTGGGCCCGATCACGCCGAGCACCCCGAGAGACTGCGAGCCCTTTGCGTAAGGCGCGGTGATGACACTGAAGTCGCCGAAGACATCGAAACCGGCTTCTTCACCAATGAAGATTTGGATGCCGTCGGCCCGGGAACAGCGCTCCAGCAGCTCGAGCAAATCCCGCTTGCGCTCGAAAGCATCAAACAGCTCGCGCAACTTTTGCATGTCCTCAGGTGAGGCCTGATTAAGCAGACTCGCCTCGCCCGCAACCACGACATTTTCTGATTGCTGCTCGGTCTCGATTGCCGCGTTGGCCAGCTCGAGCGCCGCCTGGAGGTAATGATCGATTCGGGCACGTGCCTCTGACATCTCGCGGACAATATGCCCTTTAACCTCTGACAGGTCGTTACCTGCATAGCGCTGATTAATCAGCTCAGCCGCCGCCTTGAGCTGCTCCTGACTCATGGGTCGCTGCATCTGGATGATGCGGTTCTGCACCTCGCGCTCATTGATCACCAAAATGACCAATACTCGGTCGCCCGACAAGGGTAGAAACTCGATTTGTCGCAGTTGGCTTGCGGCGGGCTTGGGCACCGTCACAATACCGGTCTGATAGGTAATCTGAGCCAGCAGATTAGAGGCCGTCTGCACCAGCTCCCCGGAGCTACGATTAGGATCGAGGCCCGCATTGAGTGCCGTGACCGCACGCTCCTCCACCGGACCTACCTGCAGCAGACTGTCGACAAAAAACCGATAGCCCTGCGCGGTCGGCACCCTGCCTGCGGATGTGTGTGGTGAGGTCAAAAAACCAAGGTCCTCCAGCTCGGACATAATGTTGCGCACGGTTGCTGGACTGACCGAGAGACCGCTCTCGCCCTGCAGGTTTTTTGAGGCCACGGGCTGCCCCTCGCGAATATGCATCTCCACGAGGGTCTTCAAGAGCGATGAAGCGCGAGGTGACAGTGCTTCCAATGGACGTCTCGTCATTAACAACCCACAAACGTTGTAGCACAGGCTACGACGGCAAAAAAGGACTGAGGCCCTCTGCGGTTTCCGTGGGCAACGCGAGGGCAGCGCACTTGCCCACCGCCTCACGGCGCTGATCGCTCTGGATGTTCACTCGCGGGCCCGTCTGCGCTATAACGTGACTAAGACCCAGTGATACTCGTTATGCTGATTAACCTGTCGATACAAGATTACGCGGTGGTCGAGCGACTGGAGGTCGACTTGCAGCCAGGCATGACCTGCATTACCGGTGAGACCGGCGCGGGCAAATCGATCATGCTCGATGCTCTGGGACTCTGCATAGGAGACCGCGCTGACTCCAAAGCCATTCGCCCCGGTGCTGGTCGCACCGACATCGCAGCCTGCTTTGACGTCAGCCAAAATACCCGCGCGCAGATCTGGTTGGCAGAGCGCGACCTAGAGGCCTCGGGCGACTGCATTCTGCGACGTACGATTACCGCAGAAGGGCGTTCGCGCGCTTATATCAACGGCTCGCCTGCCACCCTGTCGGACTGCGCCGATCTCGGACAGTTGCTGGTCGACATCCACTCCCAACACGCGCACCAATCCCTGCTCAGGCGACCGGTACAGCGCAGTTTGCTCGATACCTTCGCAGGCGCAGAGACACTGATCGTCGAAGTCAGCGAAACGGCCCAGCGTTGGCGTGTCCTGCAAGAAGAGTACTCCCGCCTCGCCGGCCAGACAGAGGAATCGGATGCACGTCGTGCACTTCTCACCTACCAGATTGCTGAATTAGAAAGTGTGAATCCTCTCCCCGGGGAGATTGATTCGCTTGAGGCGCAGCACAAGCTTCTCGCCAATGCCGCGTTCATCATTGACAGCGCGAACGACATCAATGCCGGGTGTGAAGGCCAGCGCGATCAGCTAGCCAGACTGGTGCAACTCGCCAACGACGAACGAATGATCGGATCGGGAACGGATAATCTCCGCGAACTACTGGGATCAGCGCTGATCCAGCTCGATGAGGCGCAAGCCGAAACGGCACGCTTCGCTGCATCGGTGGAGCTTGACCCAGAAGGTCTCCGCGATACTGAGGAAAGGCTGAGTGCACTTCATGATCTGGCGCGAAAGCATCGGGTTCAGCCAGAAGCACTGCCCGAACTCCTGGCCGCACTGCAGTCGGAGTTGGAGTCGCTGGCGGGCGGCACCGAACAACTGGCTTCACTTAAGAAAGCGCTCGGAGATACAGCACTGGCGTGGCGCAGCCACGCAGAGGCGCTCTCGAACCAGCGCCGCAAGGCTGCCGCCGGATTAGCGCAGCGCGTCATGGATACGTTGGAAACTCTGGCCATGGCGAAGTGCACCTTCGAAATTGCCCTGATCCCATTCAAAGACGACAGCCCTGACCCACGGGGCGCAGAGGATATCGAGTTCTTGATCACTACCAATCCGGGCGCAACGCCGGGCCCCTTACATAAGGTGGCCTCTGGGGGCGAACTGTCTCGCATCAGTCTCGCGCTTCAGGTTGTGGCTGCCGACACGGCGACCTCTCCCACCATGGTATTTGACGAGGTCGATGTGGGTATCGGCGGTGGTGTCGCCGAGGTAGTAGGAAACTTACTGCGATCACTGGGTCAGCGCAGTCAGGTGCTGGTCGTAACGCACCAGCCTCAAGTCGCAGCTAAGGGTGACAACCATCTACTGGTGACAAAGACCGGTGAGGACTCAGTGCACTCTGAGTTGGCTTTGCTTGACGGTAAAGCGCGCATTGAAGAGGTGGGCAGGATGCTTGGCGGCGCCAAGCTGACAGACAGCACCTTGGCTCACGCGCGAGAGATGCTCGAAGGCAGTTAAGCCTTGTCTTTCTTGCGAACGCGAAGCACCAGAGTGTGGTCAATAATCTCGTAACCGTGCTGCTCTGCAATCAGGTGCTGGCGTCGCTCAATCTCATCGTCGATAAATTCAATCACCTCATTGGTGTCGACATCCACCATGTGGTCATGGTGGTGATCCGGCGCCATCTCAAACACGGAGTAACCCGCCTCAAAATTGTGGCGAATAATGAGCTCCGCCGTTTCGAACTGGGTCAGCACGCGATAAACCGTCGCCAGTCCAATATCTTCTCCCGTGTCACGCAGACGCTGGTATAGATCTTCTGCGCTCAAATGATCGCCCTGCTCTGAAGCCTCACTCAACATGGCCAAGATGTTCAGCCTCGGCGCGGTGACTTTGAGCCCCGCTTTTTTAAGTTCTCTATTTTGTGAGGCCATGCTGGAAAAGTTCTCGGAGGGCGCGGTTTGACGGTATCATGCCACCCTTGAATGCTCCTTGGAAGATAACGTGTTGCATGTGACCCCACTGATCCGACCCATCGCTGTCGGTTGCTTATTGGCCAGTCTGGTCGGTTGCGGCAGTAACTTCGGCTTTCCCGGGGTCTATCGCATCAACGTTGAGCAGGGCAACGTCGTCACCGAAGAGATGGTTGAGCAACTGCAACCAGGCCTCAATCGACGCCAGGTGCGCTACATCATGGGCACCCCCCTGATAGAAGATTCGTTCGATAGCGACCGATGGGATTACCGCTATCTGCTGCGTAATGGCAACGATACGATCACCGAGACGCAGCTAACACTCTGGTTCGAGGGAGATGAACTGGTCCGTGCCGAGGGCCCCGACGCACCTGACTGGGATCAGTCTGAGTCAGACGAAGTGGAATCCGAAACCGCTTCCGACGCCTGATCACCCCCTTCCCGAGCCGCCTTGGCACGAGCCGCTCGCGCCTTTCGCACCTCTTTAGGGTCGATCAGTAACGGTCTGTAAATCTCAACGCGCTCGCCCATGGCCAGCACACGGTCTCCCGTCACCGCCTTGCCCCAGACACCCAGTTTGATATCTGGGCCCACAACCAGATCTTCAAACACCTCATCGAGCTTACTCATCGACACTGCCTGCAGCGCGGTAGTACCGCTGGGAACATCCAGCTTTACGATCCGCTGCTTGTTTGGGAGTGCGTAGGCCACTTCAACGTGGATGGTCTCGCTCACGTGACAACCCTCAATTGCTGATTCGCGCGCCTCACTACAGCATCAACAAGATCCAGCGCAACGCGGTCGAATAATTTTCCTGCAGCCACGCTAACCAGCCCGCTAGCGAGTTCAAAATGAAGACGCAGCGATGTCTTGCAGGCTGCATCACCCAGTGCCCGAAACATCCATTGCCCTGAGAAAGAATCAAACGGGCCATCGACCAGCGCAAGCTCTATCCGCTCTGGCCGCTGCATCGTATTGCGGGTGGTAAATCCATGACTGATGCCGGCTCTGGATAGCGTTAGCGTGGCTGTGACGATCTCGTCGCCACGCTCGTGAATCTCAGCGCCCACGCAACCGTCGAGGAATTCTGGATAACGCTCGATGTCAGCCACAAGGTCAAACACCTGCTCTACAGCGTGCGGGAGAAGTGCGCTTCGTTCAATCACAGTCATCGTCGCAGTTTACCCAACAACAGTCCTTTCCGTTGACCCCTGCTCACAACGTGCCGCCGAGCAACCACACAACGCAGCCCGTCGGCACTAGCCAACGCAATGCTATCCACCAGCACTGAAAGAGCCATTTGGGCTCCCTAAAGAGCTCACCTCTCAGGACTGGGCGCGGCATCAACCAGCCCACAAAAACAGCGGTTGCCAGCAGGCTAATGGGTAGCAACCACTCGGTGATCAGACTGCCAAGCTGCAAGAGTGGCAGTTCCCCCATGAACAGCGAACCAGCGATGACCATCGCAACCAGCGTGGCACTCAAAATCGCCCCACTGACACGGCCCAGCTGCCATTCATCGGCCAACAACATGACCATTGGCTCGAGCAGGACGGCTGCTGCGCCCCAGGCAATCAATGCCATGGCACCAAAAAACAATGCGCCATAGGTTTCGCCCAGAGGGAGATTGGCAAACGCATAGGGAAGTCCGGTAAATAGCGCGGCTAATCCCTCTGCCGGTGCGACGTTAGTCTCAAACAGCAACGCAGAGACGATCACCGCCGTAACCAACATAAACCCCGTATCGATGATCGCCACCGCCAGTACCGAGCGCCCCCAGGGCAACCCTGTGGGCGACTGTGCTCCGAGGGCCATCCCGAGTCCCAAGCCGGCACCCAGTGTGACGCCTGCCGCGCTCACCGCCCGCCACAGTGAATCAGCCCGCCAATGATCTGCCCTGCTCGCAAACAGGAACTCTTCCACCGGGCGCATGTCGGTATAGATAAATACGAAATCCAACACTCCCAGCAGCGTGATCGCCACAGCAGGCAGGCATACCCAAGCAACAAACCCTAACCCCAGCCTGATGCCGAGGGCGGAAACGGCACCTGCTGCGGCAGAGAGCATCAGGGTATTTGCAAATAGCGCCGGCCGATTATCGACGTAGGCAAGGAACTCTCCTGCAATATCAATAGCACTAGCCGAGGCCAATACGCCCGAGTACAGCACACCCGCCCAATGCAGACACCACACCGAGGTCAGTATCGCCACTGCCGCGAGCACAAGCGCCAACAGTGCCTGAGCAGTTGCCAAGTGGCGCCATCTGGTGTCTCTGTTGGCAGTACTCGCGGCCCAATGGAGTGCGAGGCCGGGAGAGGCTCTGCCATGACTCCCTAGCGCCACCTCAGCGACCATCACGGGTACGCTCAACGCGCACAAAGCCAGCACATAGCCCAGAAAGAAGGTTCCCCCGCCGTGTTCCCCTATGAGGAAAGGCAGGCGCTGGACATTGCCCAGACCCACGGCGACGAGGGTCAGCGTCAGCACTAACGTGCTTCTCGCTCTCCAAGGCTGAGGGATATTGTCATCCAACATGCGCGTGAGACCGGATCAAGCACTGACAGACACGGGAGCGGAAGAATACCGACGCGGTGCCCGACGGGCGCCCGTATAATGGCTTCATGGCGAAATCCAAACGCAACAAGACCTCTGACAATACCATCGCCCAGAATAAAAGAGCACGCTTCGACTACCACCTGCTGGAATCATTTGAAGCAGGCGTATCGCTGGCGGGATGGGAAGTCAAAGCACTCAGGGCTGGCAAAGCTGAGCTCACGGATTCCTATGTGCTGATGAAAGACGGTGAGGCGTTTCTGTTGGGCGCCAACATAGCTCCACTGGAAACCGCATCGACCCATTTTGTGACCGACCCGACCCGCACTCGCAAACTGCTGTTGCACAAAAAGGAGCTCGCAAAGATCAATGCGGGGGTTACTCAAAAAGGCCAAACTTGCGTCTGCACGGCACTTTACTGGAAAGGCCATCTGGTCAAGGCGCGGATCGAGCTTGCACAGGGCAAGAAGCAGCACGATAAACGCGACAGTCAAAAAGACCGTGACTGGCAACGTCAAAAAGCACGCATCGTGCGCGATAACGTCAAACAGTAATCAACCCCAGATCAACGCATTGGCTGCGATCGACAGGCCAATCAGAATGCACAGCCCCACGACAAAGGGTCGGTAAGCCGCGCCGGCATAGCGGGCGAAGGCCCAATTACCTGCCTGATTGCCCAGCCACATTGCAGGGAGCGCGATCCAAAGCAATTGGAATGGCCGTGGGGTGATCAGACCCGCCACGCCAAACATGACCAAAGACACCAGGCTTGAGCACCAGAAAAACATCATGAGAAACGCGCGGGACTTCACCGGATCGGTGAGCGTCGCCACCACATAGAGAATGACCGGCGGCCCGGGGATTGCAAATGCACCGTTCATCAAACCGGACGCCACACCCGTCGCCAATGCAGTCGAGTTCGAGGCAGCGCGCTCTGCGGGTACAAACCTCGATAGCACAACCGATGCAATCACCACAGAGATCCCGATCCATAGCTGAAACTCGACAACCGATAGCGAAGCCAGGAACCACACCCCGATGGCCGTACCTATCACACTGCCAGCCACCATCGGCTTGGCCGGAGCCACGGGGAATAAACCCCACCAGGAGCGGTAAGATATCAGTCCCAGTAGAAAAGCCAGCACCGCACTGAGCACCACGGCGTCACCTGGCATCAAAAAGAAAGAAAACACCGGCACGACCAACATGGCAAACCCAAACCCCGTGAAGGCCCGGATCAACGCGGCCAGACCCACTGACACCGCCACCATAGCCGCCTGCTCCGCAGGAACAGCGAACCACTGAACCACGTCCATCAAGCCTCCACCAACCGCACGGGCGCACCACGCTCAATGGCGCCACTTTGAATAATTTTGGCGCACAACCCACCGTAGCCAAACATGGCAACAACACCGCCGGGACCCAATTCCGCCTCCATGCGCGCGCAGGGATGACACAGCTGCGTCGCTTCCATCAGTGCTTCACCGACCCAGAACTGCTGCCTGCGCAGGGCATTGAGATTCAGTCCTGACACCACGACATTCCGTCTCAATCTGGCGGGGTCGAGATCTGCCAGTCCCAGATGCGCGGCGATTTGGGTGATAAACTCTTGAGAAATCAGCGTCACCTGCCGCCCGGAACCCGGCGTCTTGGTCATGCGATGATCCCCTTCAAGACCCAGATCAGCCACCGCTTGCGCCCGAGAGAGAGATTGCAGCGGTTCGCGCCTGCGGGGCCGCACGCCGATCCACTGCACCGTGCCGGTTCCGAGCGTGCTCAGATACTTATCGAGCGGGCTTTTACGTTGCGACATGGCTTGTTCCTTGAGCAGGCTGAAGACAGGCACATTCCAGAGCATAGCGATGGGACGGCAGGCCGTCACATTAAATCGCTCGCGCAACCCAACAGACAAAAACTGGGGAAAATCGCCGTTCCCTCCGCGTCGTGAACAGCGCTGACGGTTTCGGCACCCAGAAACAAGTGATCCGGCCGGTAATAGTTGGCGTAACCCCGAGTAAGTCAGTGTCTACAGGTCGCGAGCCCACGCGCTCAAGCGACCTCTCTGGGGATGACTCTGTCACTTCCGGCATGCCGTACCGCCGGAAACAAATGGGAGTGCACATTTGCGAGCAACCGGTTGGCCGGGGACTGCAGGGTGCCGCCTTTTTTGAGAGAGAGGAGGCGTTGTGACGAATCACGACGGAGGCTGGGGCATGCTGTGCTCTCAGCAAGACGAAGACCAGGCCCGCGCTGCTGCCGTCAGCGATCCGGCCGGTTATCACGCATCAATTGCCGCTCGCGAGCTTCACTGGTTCGACGCATCCACTGAGCAGTGGGTGTCGCGAACCGACTCGGATGGCTGGCAGGGCTGGCACGCCTCGTCTGCCGCCGAAGCGAACACTGCAGCGGAATGGGCGCCCTGGTCATCACCCCTCGATGATACTGCCGCGCCCTTTTATCGCTGGTTTGTCGACGGCCAGACTAACGCCTGTTTCAACCTCCTTGACCGACACGTGCTATCGGGCCGTGGTGCAACACAGGCCGTGGTATTTGAAGGCGATCGTTGGGACCCCTCTAAAAATGAAGGGCGGGGTGGGCCGGTATTTGAGCAGCGGCTGACGTATCGAGAATTGCTGATTGAAGTCGCCTTGCGCACACGGGCGCTGCAGCGTTTGAATCTGCAATGCGGTGATCGAATCGCCTTGAACCTACCCAATATTCTCGAGCAGATTTTTTACATTCTTGCAGCGCAGCGCCTCGGCGTGATTTATACGCCCGTCTTTGGCGGTTTTTCTGCCAAAACGCTGTCTGACCGTATTCATGACGCTGGCGCCAAAGTAGTGATTACCGCCGATGGCGGCTACCGCAACGCGGAGGTCGTGCCTTACAAGAGCGCTTACACGGACCCAGCGCTAGACAACTACGTGCCACGACCGGCAGCGCTCAAAGCATTGGCAGAAACATTAAAGGCGCGGCTCCCGGGCGACGTTGCAGAACGACTCGAGGCCCAAGTGGCTAAAGCGGTCTCAGGCGAAATTACCCTCGAGCGCGCCGACGTGATGCGTGAGCTGGGTCTGGCGCTTGAGCGTGAACGCGGCACTGCCCCCGAAATTATTGCTGAACTTCGCACCACCGTTGCCAGTCAGCTGGCCAACGTTGGCCACGCGGTCAGCAACGTGATCGTCGTGCGTTACACCGGCAATGACATTGTTGAGCACGGTCGCGATGATTGGTCACACGATCTGGTAGCACAGGCAGAAAATGAGCTGTTAGCAGACGCCGGCGTAGCAGACCGCGCTGAGCTCGATGCGCTGGATGACAATGCGTTCTGGAAGGCTGTTGGCGCCAAAGCCCCGGCCGTGCCCGTCGAGGCGAACTGGCCGTTGTTCATCATTTACACCTCGGGCTCCACCGGCAAACCAAAAGGCGTTGTGCACACCCACGGTGGCTGGTTGTCAGGCATCACGCACACCATGCGAACCGTTTTTAACGCCAATCAAGACGACTGTCTCTACGTCATTGGTGACCCGGGTTGGATTACCGGTCAGTCGTATCTGATCGCAGCGCCGCTGGCATTTGGCATGTCCACCGTCATTGCCGAGGGCTCCCCTCTCTTCCCCCATGCGGGTCGTTTCGCTTCCATCATTGAGCGCAATCAGGTCACGCTGTTCAAGGCCGGGTCCACGTTCCTGAAGGCGGTGATGACCGATCCAGCGAGCACGCAGGAAATGTCTCGCTATGACATGTCGACACTTAAAGTGGGCACCTTTTGTGCTGAGCCGGTGTCACCGGCGGTACAGAAGTTCGCGATGGAGAACATTTGCTCGCACTACATCAATTCCTACTGGGCGACAGAACATGGCGGCATCGTGTTTTCTTGCCCATGGGGCGACTTTAAACCGCTAGAAGCCGATGCCAAAACCTGGCCGCTCCCCTGGATTCAAGCACAGGTTCGCATTGTCGAAGAGACCAGTGATACCGGTAGCGTTAGCCAGTGGCGCGAGGCCGAAGCCGGTGAAAAAGGCGAACTGGTCATCACCCAGCCATATCCCTATTTGGCCCGCACGCTTTGGGGCGACGGCGATACGCTCGGCTCGGGGGAGTGGCGCGGTGATATCGAACGATTCGCCGAGGTCTACTTTCAGCGCTGGGATGGCGAACTCACCTACACCCAGGGCGACTATGCGCGCCGCGGAGACGAGGGTGCATTCACTCTTCACGGCCGCTCGGATGATGTGATTAATGTCTCGGGGCACCGAATCGGCACCGAGGAAATCGAGGGCGCGATTCTTCGCGACAAAACGCTGCGCCAAGACTCTCCTGTGGGCAACGTCGTGGTAGTCGGTTCACCGCATGACGAAAAAGGTGAAACACCGGTAGCCTTCCTTGTCGCAGCAGCTGGGCGCAAGCTTTCTGATGAAGATCTGGCGCGACTGCAAAACCTGGTGCGCACGGAAAAAGGCGCCACCGCCGTGCCGTCTGACTTTTTAGTGGTCTCGGCCTTTCCCGAGACGCGCTCGGGTAAGTACATGCGTCGCACGCTGCGAGCGATTCTGCTCGATCAGCCACTTGGCGATCTGTCGACGCTCAGAAACCCCGAATCGGTGGAGGAGATCCAGAGCGCTGTGGCACAGTGGCGCGACTTCGGTCGCCTCGCGCAGGCTCGTCAGATTATTCAGACCTGGCGCTACCTGCGGGTTGAAACGCATCGTTTAGACGACCAGCACAAGGTGGCACTGCTGGTCATCAATCATCCGCCAGTGAATGCACTTAACGAGCGAACGCTTGACGAGCTCCACACTGTCGTGCAGCAACTTGAGCATCAGGACGATGTTGATGCGGTAGTCATTACCGGTGCCCGCGGCGCATTTGTCGCAGGTGCGGATGTGAAAGAGCTCCTCGAAGTGGGTGAAGCCGGTGACCTTGAGTCAGCGCGCACACCCCCGAACGCGGCCCAAGCGGCCTTTGCGGCACTCGAGCAGTTGGGTAAACCGGTGATCGCTGCTGTGAATGGCCCAGCGCTGGGCGGAGGTAATGAATTGGTGCTGGCCTGCTCCTACGTGATTGCGGCAGACCACGCGCAGTTTGGACAGCCCGAGATTAATCTGAATTTGCTGCCGGGTTATGGCGGCACCCAACGGCTGGTGCGCAAGCTCTATCGCCGGGGCGGTGAGGCAGGTATTGCCGAGGCCGTGCGGCTGATGGTCAGTGGCCGTAACATTTCAACTGGTGACGCTATAGCCTGCGGTCTGGTCGACGAAGTGGTCACAGAAACTGCGGCATCGCCTGTGGAAATGGCCATGGAGCGACTTCGCGCTTACTTTGCGAAGCAGGGTCCGCTTGCGGCGGCTCAGGAGGAACACCAGAAGGCACTCGCAGAGCGGGAAGCTGAAATCCCCTACTCTGAGGCTATCCTCGAACAGCCGGCACTTCAGCAGGCGCTGTCACAAATTCGCGCCAGCGGTCGAGAAAAGCAGGTTGCCCGCGTGCTCGAGGCTGTCGCACTGGGCGCACACAAGGGCCAATCGGCGGGCTTGCTGCACGAGGCAGAGCTCTTTGCCGAGGCGGTCTGCGACCCCGAGTCGGGTCCCGCCGGTATCACGGCGTTCCTAGAAAAGCGCAGTGCACCGTTACCGACTCAGTATGTCGAGGTGGCGCCCGACGCATCGGGTGAACAAGTGGAGGCACTGCTGACCTCGGGAGACCTCCTTCCGATGGGCGCCAGCTTCTTCCCGGGCGTTACGCCGGTACCGCGTTATCAATACGGCTACGGCGTACCCAAATCTTTGGCTAATGGTCAGCCCGCGCATGGCGACCCGGTTGATGCCGAGATTAAGCTGATTTTCGACACCCCGGAGCCAGAGCCCAACGAAGCGCTGGTTTACATTTTAGCTTCGGAGATGAATTTCAACGATATCTGGGCCATCACGGGCATCCCCGTCTCGCCATTCGACGCGCGAGATGCTGATGTGCAGGTCACCGGCTCTGGCGGTGTAGCCATGATTGTGCGTCTAGGCAGTGAGTTGATCGCTGAAGGCCGGCTGTCGGTCGGAGATGTGTGCACCGTCTACTCAGGCCAGAGCGAATTACTCTCTCCTGATCAGGGCCTGGACCCCATGGCCGCTGACTTCCGCATTCAGGGCTACGAGCGCAACGATGGCACCCATGCTCAATTCTTGGCGGTTCAGGGACCCCAGTTACACCCGAAGTTACCCAGCCTAAGCTTCGAAGAAGCAGGCTCTTATGGTTTGACGCTCGGCACGATTCACCGAGCGCTTTATCACACGCTCGATATTGAGCCGAACAAGCGACTGTTTGTGGAGGGTGCCTCCACCGGAACCGGTTACGACTGCCTGCGCAGTGCAGTCAGCAGTGGCCTCGATGTGGTCGGCATGGTTTCCAGTGAGGAGCGCGCCGCCCGCGTAGAAGCGGTAGGCGGTAAAGCGGTCGACCGGAAGGATCCACAGTGGGCACAAGCCTTTACTCCCGTGCCGGACGACCCTGCTGAATGGGCTAACTGGGAGACTCAAGGCGCCAGCTTTGTGGCTGCCGCAGAGGCCGCCGCTGGTGGCAGTATTGATTACGTCGTGTCACACGCAGGTGAGACCGCCTTTCCGCGCTCCTTCCAGACGCTGGGTGACGGTGGCGTATTGACCTTCTACGGCGCTTCGTCGGGCTACCGGTTTACCTTCATGGGTAAAAAAGGCAGCTCGACTCCCTCAGAGATGTTTACGCGCGCCGGTTTGCGGGCCGGTCAGAGCTTGCTGATTGTCTACGGACCCGGTGCCGAGGACGGCATTGTGGATCGGGTGGCGATTGAAGCCATTGAAGTGGGCTGTCAGCGCGGCGCGCAAATCGCCGTTCTGGTGGATACCGTCCCGCAGCGTGAGTTTGTGAACTCTCTGGGCTTTGGCGCGCAGGTGAAAGGCGTTGTCAGCCTCGAGGAGATCGAGCGGCGTCTGGGCGACGATTACGATCCGCCAGGACCTTTTGCCGAGATGCCCAATCCGTTCACTGAGTCTCAGGCGTTTAAAGAGGCCGTGCGGTTGTTCTCAGATCGCACACTGAAGCCCATTGGCTCTGCTATTGCGCCTTTCCTGCGCAACACCCTCGACAAGCGCGGCTTGCCGGACGTGGTGTTTGATCGCGCCGGTCGCGACGGTTTGGCCCTGGCAACCTCACTCGTCAAACCGAATGTGGGCAAGGTGGTTTATGCCGAGGAGTTAAGCGGTCAACGCTTTACTTTCTATGCGCCACAGGTGTGGATGCGTCAGCGCCGGATTCTCATGCCAAGCGCAGAGATTCGTGGCACACACCTGAACACGGCACGCGAATTTGCCGAGATGCAGGAGCGCATCGCCGCAGGTCAGATTGATGTCCTGCCAGCACTGGCTAGACCGATCGAAGACATCGCCGAAATCCATCAGGCGATGTGGGAGAACCGGCACGGTGGTGCCAACTACGTGGTCA
>JBELDB010000024.1:0-10252 GCA_042094525.1 Congregibacter sp.
TTACAGTCCGCGCCGTCATAGCTGTCGTAAGAAGCATCGAGGAATGCGAGCGAGCCGCCCAAAGTCAGCCAATCGGCTAACATCCATCGACCATCCAATTCGATGCCGTCTGCCGTAGCCTTCGCCGCGTTACCAATGACGGTCAACACGCCCGACTCGGTGACCGAGCTATTTTTAACCTGCAAGTCTTTGTACTCGGTGGTGAATGCCACCACGTTGAGTTCCGCGCGTCCGTCGAGAAAACGCCCCTTGAAGCCCAACTCAAATGACTCAGCGGTTTCGTCGTCGTAGAGCAAACCGGATGCGGCTACCGAGCCCGCCGTGGCCACCCCGCCGGATTTGGCGCTCTCTGCATAGCGTCCAAAGAGCATCATGTTGTCACTTACGTCCCACTCTAGCGTGACTTCCGGCATGGTATTGGTTGAGTCAATAGTGCCAGAGGTGTCGCCCACCGCTGCACCGTTGGCATTCAGCACCGCACCACCTAGACCCGGACCAAAGCTGCCGTCAGGCAGCTTGAGGTGCAGTTGTGAGCCGGGCGTTGCACCTCGACGCTGATACTTTTTCTCCTCGTCTGTGTATCGCAATCCGCCTGTCAGACGGAGCGCATCCGAAATATTCCAGGTGGCCGATACAAAGGGCGACATTAATTTGGAGTTCTGATTCAGATCGGCACCACCGAGTTCATAGAGCGGTGCACCCAGCAGTTGGGCGACAACCAGCTCTTCGGGCAACCCAAGGAAAATGCCGTAGAACTTGCCCACATCAAATGTATTGGGCTGATCGGTATAAAGGTCTGCGTCGTGATAGTAAGCACCAACAATCCACTCTAGAGTCTGGCCGGTTGGTGACGCCAGTCTGATCTCTCCACTCGTCTGCTCATACTCCTCGTAGTTGGTGCCGAAGTAGAACACCTCTTTGATGCCCCCAATATTGACAGCAGCATCGTAGAAATAATCGGAGTAACCGAGGACCGCTGAAAGCGTGTAATCACCGAGCTGCCACTGCAGGTTCAGACTGGCGTTATCGATTTCCTGATCAGCACCGAGTGTATCTCGGTAGTTGCCATTATCGATTGCCTCATGGAACTTCTGGAACGCCACGTTTTCGCTAGCAGTTCCGTAAAAATCAAATACCGAGTTTTCACCCGCGGTATCGAAGGGAACGTATCCATAAGCGCCAGCCAGAGCGTTGTATTGCGCTACGCGAGCATCAAAGCCACCTGGCGTGCCTGCATCGCCTGGCAGATTCAGATTACCATTGACGATCTCTGTGGTTTGACCGTCTTGCTCAGCCTCGCTGTGCTCCCAACGAAAAATGGCCTCAAAGTTGTCACTGGGCTGAAAGACAAAGCTCGCTCGGAAAATATCGTGCTCGGTGGCGCCTGCATCCCCGGCGACGTCGTTCTTCAGCCAACCGTCACCGCTATCCAGCGTTTCCGCGGCCAAGCGCCACCCGACGGTCTCACCGATCGACCCCCCGGCAACGGCTCTGAAGCGCGTGCCATCAAACTCGGCCTCATATTCACCCGTTAAGGTGAGCTCAAATTCATCCCCGGGCCGATTGACCTGACCGTGAAAACTAACCGCACCCGCAGTCGAGTTCAGACCAAACAGTACCGCCTGGGGACCACGCAAGACTTCTACACGGTCGAGGTCAAAAAATGGTGAACGGGTCTGGCGGTTTCTCGGCATATACACGCCGTCCTTAAATGTTGCTACCGGCGTCTCAAAACCTCGGTCTTCCCCGGAACCGACTCCGCGCATGGTGATCTGGCTCACGGTCAGGGTATCGCTGACCGTGAAGTTCGGGATCATCGTGGACAGCTCTTCGAGGTTATCGATCGCCAGGTTTTGGATCTGACGGCCGGACATGGCCGAAATGGACATGGGCACATCCTGCAGGCTCTCGCTCCGCTTGGTGGCGGTAACAATCACCTCCTCCAATTGCGCCATGGCGGGCACAGTCATCGCAGCGCCAACAATGGTGGCAACAGCAGTAACGATCGATCGCTTGTTTCCCTTGCTTATCATAATGACCCCTCAGTCTGTTCGACCTTTCTTATTGGCTGGCAGACGCGCGCAGCTGCACGCGTCTCGGGCTAATCGTTAGTCTAGATAGAGCGGTCCGCCGTCAGCCATGTCATTTCCGGTAGAAAGCATGTCACAAAGCCCCTCCACGCCAGCGTTTTAGGGCCAAACCCTGACCTTTAGAGCACTTAACAAATAGATTTGCCGTTTACGCTGGGAGGCTCTGCCGCCAAGCATCGAGACTGGCCTCACTGACGCCAATTGAACTCAAATAAGCCGCCAGGTCGTCCGTTAGCTCAGATCGTGATGCACTGCTTGGCGTTTGTGAGAAGCGTGGAGCGGGAGCCGGGAACACTTGGTCTCCAATACGTCGATTGGCCCCCCGCTCTGCCAAGTGCGCCTGCTCGGCACTCTCTGCGTAAGTGAGCACTGGCGAGACGCAAGCGTCCAGATCACTGAAGACTTCGGTCCAATGCGCTCGGCTCTCTGCGGCAAATCTGTTAGCCACCGCAGCCTTTTGTTGCGGCCACTTTTCTTGATCCCATTGCTGAAAATCCGCGAACAGCGGATCCGACGCCAGTCCCAAACCGGAGATGAAGGATCGATAAAACTTGGGCTCGATGGCAGCCACCACCATGTAGCCGTCGTCCTTGGTAGCGTAGGTCGTATTCCAAGGTGCCGCGCCATCCAGCCAACGCGCGCCTCGCTGATCCGACATTTGCCCCGCCTGATAAAAACTCTTCGCGTAGGTTGTGAGGTAATTAGCGGATTCCGCGATTGAGGCATCGATGACCTGCCCCTCGCCGGTTTTTGAAACCGTCACCAAAGCCGCAGCTATGCCAGCCACCAATAGTGCGGCGGCAGAGGCATCGCCCAGCAATGTCGGGGGCGACACTGGCGGGGTGCCGGGATCCCCGGTGTGATAGAGCGCCCCGGTCGCGGCAACGTAGTTGGGGTCGTGGCCCGCCTTGAGTGACATCGGCCCGGTTTGGCCCCACCCTGTTAATCGCGCATACACCAAGGCGGGGTGCTGCTTCATGCACTCCTCAGGCGCTAATCCTAATCGCTCCATCACGCCCGGTCGGTAGGACTCCAGCAGCACGTCCGATGTGCCGATGATCTCTCTCAACAGGGATAAATGCGCGGGCTCTTTGACATTCAATGGCAAGTGGCGCTTGTCGCAATTGAGAGGGTCGACGTCTCTTACGTGTATGCGGGCTTCGGCGGAGGGTGGTCCTGGCTTCTCGACGAGTATGACCTCAGCGCCCCAATCAGCGAGCATCATGCCGGTAATCGGTCCGGCCCCCAGACCGGCCATTTCGACAACACGCACCCCTTTCAATGGACCCACAGCAGCTCTCTCGTTCGTTGTCACTAATCCCGCGATTATCCTACCGAGTCGGTTAAAGTTCATGGGTCGTTATACCGGAGACCCTCACGTGCACGCTTGTTTGCCGAATAAGACACTGCTCAGCCTTGAGCAATAGCTACCCTGAGGCATTGTTGCGCGATAAACGATAACAACCATGTCCAAGCATAAAGTCTCGCTGAGCGACCGCTACACCCAGAACGAGGGCCTGATTCATCTCAGAGGAAGTCAGGCCATGGTGCGCCTGTTGTTGCTGCAACGGCAACGGGATCTCGCCGCCGGTCGTAATACCGGCGGCTTTGTGTCGGGTTATCGCGGTTCTCCCATGACCGCCATTGACGAAGAGCTGTGGCGCGCAGGTGAATTGCTGCCCGAACATCACATTACGTTTTGGCCCGGCACCAACGAGCATCTGGCAATGACCTCTATCTGGGGCACCCAACAAACCAACTATCACAACGACAGTCTCTACGACGGCGTCTTTGGCATGTGGTATGGCAAGGGGCCGGGGCTTGATCAGTCGATTGATGCGCTGCGGCAGGGCAATTGGCACGGCGCCGACAAACACGGCGGCGTGCTGGTGTGCGTGGGCGATGATCACAACATGACCTCGACAATCAACAACTACAGCTCCGAGTTGTTGTTTCAGGATCAGTTTATGCCGGTGCTTTACCCGGCAGACATTCAGGAGGTGATTGATCTCGGCTTAATGGGCTATGCGCTCTCCCGGTTTTGTGGCGCCTGGGTTGGATTCAAGCTGATACCGGAAACGATCGAAACCTCCGCCACCATCGACGCGGACATCAATCGCGTTCACATTACATTGCCCGACTTCGAATTCCCTGCCGAGGGTGTCAACGCCTTCCTGACCGACTCGGTTTATGAGCAGGAGGCACGGATCAAGCAGTACCGGCTACCCGCGGCATTGGCCTTTGCCCGGGCCAACCAGCTCAACTATGTCAGTCACGATTGTGCCGATGCCAAAATCGGTGTTGTCTCCATGGGCAAGAGTTGGCGCGACACGCTGCAGGCATTGCAAGACATGGGCATCAGCAACGCTAATCTGGCCACGCTGGGCATCAAGATACTCAAAGTCGGCATGCCCTACCCTGCCGATCTCGACACCTACCGCGCGTTTGCCCAAGGTCTCGACAAGATCCTGATTGTGGAAGAAAAGCGGGACCTGCTCGCAACCGGTATGCGCGAGGCCTGCTACGACTTACCCACAGACCAACGCCCCATGTTACTCGGCAGGCACGATGAACAGGGGCAACCGCTTCTGCCCAATGATCAGCCCATCACCACCGACCATATCGCCGCAGCGTTGGCCCGCCTGATCGACCTGCAGCGGCACCCCAGCGCTCTCTCACGACTGACCTCACTCAAGGTGGCGGCGGGACGCACCGGTGCACTGGATCCACTGACCATGCAACGTATCCCCTATTTTTGCTCGGGATGCCCGCACAATACGTCCACCAAAATCCCCGAGGGCAGTCGTGGACAGGGCGGCGTGGGCTGCCACTACATGGTCACCTGGATGAACCGCGAGACCTACACCTTCTGCCAAATGGGTGGCGAAGGAGTGACCTGGATTGGTCAGCAACCCTTTGTCAAAACCGAGCATATTTTTCAGAACCTCGGGGACGGCACCTATTTCCACTCGGGGTCTCTGGCGATCCGGGCGGCAGTGAGCGCCGGCATCAACATCACGTACAAGCTGCTGTTCAATGACGCCGTCGCCATGACCGGTGGGCAACCCGTCGACGGGCAACTGCACGTTGACCAGATTACCCACCAGGCCTATCACGAAGGGGTCAAACGCATCGCCGTTGTCTCGGATGAACCCGAGAAGTACCGCTCAGGCTATCGGTTTGCCCCGGGCACAACGGTTCACCACCGCAAGGCGTTGGACGCCGTGCAACGGGAATTAAGAGGCATCGAGGGTGTCACGCTCCTGATTTATGACCAGACCTGTGCGTCGGAAAAACGTCGTCGCCGCAAAAGAGGCCTTTTCCCAGACCCGGCTAAGCGTTTTGTCATCAACGACCGGGTCTGCGAGGGCTGTGGTGACTGCGGCGTCGCCTCCAACTGCACCTCGATCCAGCCATTGGAAACGGCATTTGGTCGCAAACGCACGATCGATCAGTCCAGCTGCAACAAAGACTATTCGTGTGTTGAGGGCTTTTGCCCCAGTTTTGTGGCGATCGAAGGCGGGGCAATGAAGTCTGCGGAAGCGCGCACAGCTGAATCGACTCACTCGCTCCCAGCCGACATCCCGCTACCGACTATCGCGCCCCTGCCTGAGGGGCGCAGCTTCAATGTGCTGGTGACAGGCGTGGGAGGCACAGGCATCGTGACCGTTGGTGCTTTGTTGGGGATGGCCGCCCACATCGACGGCACAGCGGTGAGCGTAGTAGACCAGCTCGGGTTTGCCCAAAAAGGCGGCTCTGTCGTCACCCATATAAGGCTTGCGACACACCGATCCGATATCCACGCGCCGCGCATCAACAGTGCTGCCACCGATACGCTACTCGCTTGCGACATGCTGGTGTCGGGTCACGACAAAATCAATCCCGCGCTGGATACTGAGCGCACGGTCGGTGTGGTGAACACTGCCAACCAAATCACGGGGGACTTCACCCAAAATGGCGATCTGGGATTTCCGGCGGATACCCTCGAGTCTCGTTTGCTGAACTCGACTCGGCGGGATTCACTGTTTTTGTTGCCGGCCTCACAACTGGCACTCGCCACCCTCGGCGACACGCTGGCCGCCAATCTGATGATCACCGGTTATGCCTGGCAGAAAGGCATGCTCCCCCTCTCTCGGGACGCAATTCTCGGCGCGATCGAACTCAACGGTATTGCCGTCGACTGGAATAAGCAGGCGTTTGAATGGGGACGCGCGCTGGCTCACGAGCCCGAGCTGCAGCGTGCCCTGCTAAAACCCAAGGCGGACGTGATAACACTGGTAGACGATGCTTCACCACAACCGCTGGAAGCGCATTTCGCCGGTGAGCTCGAGGGTTATCACAATCGTGCCTACGCCACCGCTTACGAAAGTTGGCTTAGCGATGTCGCTGCAAAGATTGAAGCGCGGGTGGGCAGCCAACCTGAGCTAAGCGACGCCCTGGCCCGCGCACTCTACAAGCTCATGGCTTACAAGGACGAGTACGAAGTTGCGCGACTCCACAGCGCTCCCGAATTTCTACAATCCCTCTCCGGCCAGTTTGAGGGAGACTACAAACTGGCGTTTTATTTGGCGCCACCACTGATCTCGAAGGTGGATCAAGCCACCGGGCGACCACAGAAAATACGTTTTGGCAGTTGGATGCTGCCCGCCTTCAAACTACTCGCCAAATTCAAGTTTCTTCGCCATACCCCGTTCGATCCCTTCGGTTATACCGAGGAACGCCGACTGGAGCGTCGCCTCATTGAGGAATATAAAACGACGATTGAGGATTTAGTCGCTCAACTGACACCAGATAAAGTGGACGAGCTGGTAACCCTGGCCGGGCTACCCATGACTATCAGGGGCTACGGCCACGTCAAGTTAGCATCGGTAGAACGCTATCAAGCGGAGTTACGCGAGCGGCTAACGCATTGGCAAGACCTTGCAACGCAGGCCGCTGCGTGACCTCAGTATTGGCTGGCACCCCCCTCTTCCCACGAAATTCCAGTACTCGGTTCCGCCAGCCGTGAGCACTGAAAAACTGACCCCTACCTGTTCCCACTGGGGAAACTACCGGATCGCCACAGAGAACGGGCAAGTGACGCGTGTCTTGACCTATGACGTCGATGAGGAACCCTCCGAGATCGGTCAGTCTTTGCTCGATAACAGTGATCCCGATGTCAGAATCGCACAACCAATGGTTCGCCAGGGATACCTTGAGAATCCAACGGGCCAGCCCGACGGCCAAAGAGGTCGAGACCCTTTTATTCCTGTGGGCTGGAGCGAGGCCCTCGACCTGGCAGCGGAGAGACTCAATCACTTCTGGACGACGCGCGGCCCCAACAGCCTATACGGAGGCTCTTATGGCTGGGCGAGTGCTGGCCGCTTCCACCATGCACAGAGCCAGATCCATCGCTTCCTGCGTCTGGGTGGCGGCTACGTTTCGTCTGTCAATTCCTACTCCGCCGCGGCCGCCGAAGTCATCATCAAACACGTTCTGGGTTTTCCGCTCCTTGCACTCCTAAGGGAATCTCCCGGGCCCGCCGAGATCGCGGCGCACAGCAAAACGGTCATTCTTTTTGGCGGCGCGGCAATCAAAAATTCGCAAGTGAATGCAGGCGGGCTGGGCAATCACTCGGCGCGGGCACAGCTACGTACCCTGCGGGCCGCGGGTGTACGGGTGATCAACATCAGCCCCCTGAAAGATGATTCGATTGAAGAGTTAGATGCCCAATGGGTGCCTTGCCGACCCGGCTCCGACACCGCCGTCATGCTGGGAATGGCACACACGCTCTATGTTGAGAACCGCCATGATCAGGCATTTTTAGACCGCTATACCCTTGGTTTTGAGGCTTTTCTGCCCTACCTAACGGGCGAGGTGGACGGACAACCCAAATCCGCCGCATGGGCCAGCGCACTGTCCGGCATTCCTGAAGCGACGATTATCGATATGGCGAGAGCGGCCAGTGACGCGCCTAGCCTGATTAGCGTTAGTTGGTCACTGCAACGCCAAATTTATGGGGAACAAACCTGGTGGATGATCACCGTGCTGGGTGCCATGTTGGGCTTTATTGGACAGCCAGGCGCCGGGATCGGGTATGGCTATGGGTGTATTCACAACATGGGCTTTGGCGGGCGCAAGATACCCAACTTCCGCATCGGCACCTTTGGTGAAGAAGTCGGGGAACGGGTTGCTGCAGCGCATCAGTTCATTCCCGTGGCTCGCATTGCCGATATGCTGGAGCACCCCGGCGAGGCGTTCGACTACAACGGTCAGCGGCTGACTTATCCCGATATTGGACTCGTCTATTGGGCTGGGGGCAATCCCTTTCACCATCATCAGGATCTCAACCGCCTTCGAGAAGCCTGGCAGATTCCTCAGACAGTCATCGTCAACGAAGCCTTCTGGACCGCTACGGCCAGGCATGCGGATATCGTTTTTCCAGTCAGCACCTTTCTCGAGAGGAACGACATCGGCGGTAGCGCTTATGACGAATACCTCACACCCATGCGCGCCGCGGCACCACCGTTTGCTGAGGCTCGCACCGACTTCGCCGTATTCTCGGGTTTGGCGGAGCGGCTAGGATTTTGTGAGGCGTTCACTCAAGGTCGCAGCGAAAAAGCCTGGGTAGAACATCTCTATGACGAGACAGTCTCCAATGCCGCCAAGCAGGGCATTGTATTGCCCGATTTCGAGACATTCTGGCAGGGTGAGCAGATACATTTTGGCGACCAACTGCCCGCTGCCGAATTTATGCTGGAAAAATTCCGCCGCGCCCCCGATCAGCATCCCCTCGCGACGCCCAGCGGCAAGATCGAAATCTTCTCGGATACGGTGGCGAGCTTTAATTATGACGATTGTGGGGGCCACCCTCGTTGGTATGATCGCGACGAGTGGTTAGGTGGTATGCCATCCACCTACCCGCTGCACTTGGTTTCCAATCAACCCAAACACAAGCTGCACAGCCAGTTTGATCATGGTCGGACGAGCCGGGCCGGAAAAATTGCCGGCCGCGAGACCGCGCGCATGAACCCAGCCGATGCGATGACCAGGGGATTACAAACCGGTCAGGTCATCAAGATTTTTAATGCCCGCGGCAGCTGCCTGGCAGGACTCACTCTCTCAGAAGATGTGATGCCCGGCGTCATTGAACTACCAACGGGCGCCTGGTTTGACCCCCAGCAGGTAGACGGGGAGATCCTCGAGGTGCACGGCAATCCAAACGTACTGACTCCCGATATCGGCACCTCGAAACTCGCCCAAGGCTGCTCTGCGCATACCTGTATGGTGGAGGTTGCAGGTTACTCCGGCACGCCGCCAGTCTTGGCGGTATTCTCACTACCAGAGATAAACTGACTGGTAGAGCAGCCTCAACAAACAGAATGCGAATAACTCACTAGACACTGATGGTCATGCCGCCATCGATAACGAGCGCGCTTTGGCCAGGACCCGAAAATGGATGCTCGGTATACAGGGATTATTTCGGTATCGAGCCGGAATTCACTTCGCAGCGGAATGCCATCTATATCAATGAGGACGACCTGAACCGTCGCCTCCCGGCTGCCAACGCTGAGTTAGCGCGACAAAACGACCTGGCGGTGGTCGCATTCCTTTCGAGGCTGAACAAGATTGATCTGCCCGCTCAGGTGAATCGGAAATTAATCGAGCTGTTGCCCTCCGGCAGTTGCACGACAGAGAGAATCGCTACGTCTCTGAACATGAGCGTGCGGTCTCTAAGCAGCAAACTTAACCAGGCCGGTACCAGCTATCAGCAACTTTTGGACGGCACCCGCAAGAGACTCGCGGAGGATTATCTCTCGCAGCAGGAGTTATCGGTGAGTGAAATCGCCTACTTGCTGGGATTTACGGACGCCAGTAATTTTTCAAGAGCATTCCGGAGATGGTCTGGACAATCGCCCAAAGATTTTCGCCTTCGACTTTCAGAGGTCAGCGACGTCTAGTTTTTCGCAGACACTATCATCAACATTGCCTCCTCGGACCCAACGCCAGCCAGAAGCACGCGCCCAGAATGGAAGAAGTCCGAGGCGGCAGGATGTAGCCTGAGCTACTCTATCAGTCGCTCAGCGGAGCCCAGCAACACATATATTCCCGCACCGACAACACTGATCACCCCTGCCAGCAACAAAACCGAATCGTATGACCCCGTGGTATCAACCAGCCAG
>JBELDB010000024.1:10352-18574 GCA_042094525.1 Congregibacter sp.
CACCCCTGCCAGCAACAAAACCGAATCGTATGACCCCGTGGTATCAACCAGCCAGCCAGCGGTGGCAACGCCGATGATGCCCGGCAGCGTTCCCAATGTATTCATCACACCGAACAACACCCCGCCAAAACGCGGCGCGATATCCAACACGTTGGGAGCACCACCGGAGTAGGCAAATGCCAGTAAGCCAAGCGCTCCTGAGAGCGATAGCAATGCCATATCGGGGGTGGTAACAGTGCGCGTAATAAATAGAAAAAAGGCTGAGCCCAAAAGACCAATACTTTGCATCAGCTTGCGAACAGTCGTGATGTCCCAGTTTCGCGCGATGAGGCTATCGGCAATCCAGCCGGCCACGTTCATCATGATAAACATTACTGCCCAGGGCGCCATGGTGTAGACACCGGCGCTACTGATATCCAAACCATGTTCCGAAGCAAAGTAGCTTGGCATCCAGCTCAAAAACACATAGAGGCTCCAGCTGGTGCAAAAGAACGTAACGAATAACGCCCACACTGGGGGCAAGGTGCACAGCTGTCGCCAGGGAATTGCCGTGCGCCCCTCGGTCGGGGTGCTGCTCGCCAACAGCGCCTTCTCCTCTGCAGAGATGCGGGGGTGCGACTCGGGGCCCTCGTAGATATTTCGTTGGAGCCACATGGCGTAGATAAGGCCCACCGCCCCAAATACGTAGAAGATCGCCTGCCAGCCAAATTTGGCCACCGCAAAACCGGTAATAACCAAAGCCGCAATGGTGCCCGCAATGGCCGCACTGGAATAGATTGCCACCGCCCGCGAGCGCTCATTCTCCGGGATCCAGCGTCCGTAAAGGCTCAGTACCGCGGGACTCAGGGGAGCCTCGCCCAGACCCAATCCGATCCTCACAAAAATCAGCATCGCAAAGGAGGCAGAGGCAGCGATGGGCGTCAGCATCGTAAAGACCGACCACGCCACCAACGACCACAGCATGATGCGTTTGCCACCGTACTTGTCGGCCAGTACCCCCCCCACGATCTGCATCGCCATATACCCGATGAAAAAAGAGGACAACACAAGGCCTTTCTCGGTCTCTGACCAGCCCAATGATTCCTGCATGGCGATGGCAGCCACCGAAATATTCACCCGGTCGAGGTAGGCAATAAACATGGCTACAAAGCTTGCCAGCACCAGACTGTGTCGCTTCTGCCAGCCAGATGTCTTGATCGCATCTGTCATTGCTATCTCTCTTTATATCCAGGAACGGCGAAGATCTAGTTTACACAGGAAGCGGCACACCAAAGCACCCACAACACTGAGTAAAGATATCAATTTCTGCAAATAACCCGTCATCCATCACACCGCAATTGCGAATGCGGCGCTCGGTGTTCATCCTTACTAGATCGACGCTTTGGAATGTCTCGTGATGCACGCGCCAGATCTATTCTCGAAAACCTATGCAGAAGCCAGGAGTCGCTTTATCGAGGCGGCGTCCGCCCACGACTTTGAAGTTACCTCCGAGGTTCTTCCCATAGAGGGCCCGGCGGGTGAGGAGCTTGCAATGGATTTTGCGGTGGGTGGTCCGGCAGATGCCGAATCGGCGCTGGTTGTGATCAGTGGCACACACGGTCCCGAGGGATACACGGGCTCAGCCTGCCAACTGGGTTTTCTGGAGTCTTCGGACTTACGCAATCTGTTCTCGACTCATCGCGTGCTGCTGGTGCACGCCCACAACCCCTTTGGTTTTGCCTGGATGCGACGCACTACCGAGGGCAACGTGGACCTCAACCGCAACTACGTGGATTTCAATAGCGCGCTGCGCGGCAACCCCGAATACGACCGCCTTCATCACGCCTTTGTCCCCAAAGAGCTGAATGATCCGGACGCAGCGCGAACGCTTGCCGAGTATCAGGAGCAACATGGTGCCGTCGCGTACATGGCCGCCATGCTGGGCGGACAGCGCACCCATGCCGACGGCCTGTTTTATGGAGACACCAAACCCAGCTGGTCCAGAGATACCATGGTCGCCGGCCTACAAAAACATCTCGCCCAGCAATCACGGGTGGTAGTGATCGACATCCACACGGGCCTTGGCCCCTACGGCGTCCCGTATTTGGTAAACGGGTATCCAGTGGAAGACTCGCGCTTCGGTGTGATGGCGGAGATCTTCGGTGAGGTGATGCGGTCCACCGCGGTTAAAGAAGAATTTGACGAAGATCTGCCGGTCGATCCAGAAGGGCCCATTGTTTTGGCTATGGACTGGGTACTACCGGGCAAAGAAAGCTTTGCCTACGTGATTGAATATGGCACGTATCCGCCCAATGAGGTGCTGGGGGCACACATAGCTGATAACTGGCTTCATGCCTACGGTGATTTGAATTCAGATCATGGCAAAGCGATCAAAACCGAGCTGCGCCGTGTGATGTACCCCGAATTTGACGACTGGAAAACGATGATTTGGGATGAAGCCGTCGACGCGCTGAAAAAATCCGCTCAAGTGCTGGCTTACTGAACCGTCACCCCCAAGCCACTTAAAATCTGCGCCTTGGCGCTCTCGGCGAGGGCCCTACCGTCCAGCGCGCCAGAGAAACGATACCACTCGAGCAACATCCCGTCAGTGAGGGCAACCAGTACTGCGGCACGCTCCCGCACTGCGACCCGGTTATCGAACAGCCCTCGAGCTTGCCCATCGCGGGTAATCCGCGCCATCTCATCGTGATACCGGTCATACATTCGCTTCAGGTGCGCAGCGACCTCGACATCTTTGCCCATCGCCTGCAGGGAGACGAGTATCGGCAAAACCAGCAGTTCCTGATTCTCTGCGCCCGTTTCGGCACACCAATCGACAAACATCTCGAGTTGCTTAATCGGGTTCTCGCCGCTTGATTTCAGTTGCGCGAAAATCTCTGCATAAAGCTGCTCTGCATCATCGAGGAGCGCATGTAACAACGCGGCCTTGCCTTTGAAATAAAAATAGACCGCCCCTTTGGTCAGGCCCGCCTCAGCGGCGATGATATCGATCGTTGCGTTTTCGTAACCCTTGGATACGAATAACTGCAGTGCTGCCGACAGTACCTGTTGAATACTGTGCTCTCTGCGCTCTTCATTGCTCCTTCGGGCGGGTTGCATTGATCAGCGCTCCCCCGTCCGTCGCTCGCTGGGACAAGCGCCAAACCACTTACGATAGCTCCTGGCAAAGTTGCTACAGTCGCTGAACCCCAGCTGGTAGGAGATTTCATTAATCGAAATGTCGGAATAAGAGACAAGCTCTGCCGCGAGTTCCTGCCGCGTCTTGAGTAAAATCTGGTGGTGACTCAATCCCTCTTCCCGCAACGCTGTAGCCAGTCGTCTCTCTTCTAATCCCAACCAGTGAGCGACGTCGGCGCGGGCATAGTTACCCGCCGGAAGGAGATCAAAAAAAGCCATGCGAATCTGGGTCTCCAAGTCTACCGAACCCATCTGATTGAGATGATCAAACACTTGCCGTTCACTACGCCGTGCCAACTCGGCATTACCACCGGCCAAGGGCGTGTCGAGGGTCTCTGCGTCAAAGCACAAGGCGTCAAGATCGCTATCGAACTCCAGGGGGCAACGAAAATAATGTCGATAATCCTCCACGAAACCAAGCGGTGCGGGAGACGAAAACTTCACCGCCTTGGGAACAAAGCTGGGTGAGGAAACCATCCTCAGCATGCGAACCCAAGTGGCGGCCCAGCCCGAAATACGCACCAAATGTGCATTGGGGCTGTCGTCAGTCTCTCTGTGGCAGTGATAGGTCAGCCTGGCGGAGCCACCCTGAACGTCAAACGTCACCGACTTGTTGGTTGCGACCCAAGGATAATAGCGCGCAAGGCGGAGACAGAACTGTCTCAAGGTGGGCGAAGAGATCAACATCAAGCCATACGAATGGTATGTCGTCGCGTGGATGTTCTCCCCAAATTTCAACCCAAACAACGGCCCAAGTTCGGAGCTAACGGCGCGGGAAATCAGCTGTGACAGCGTATTGATTGGCACGCGCTCGTAGCTGTGGCTCAGCGATTCAGGTGCGACACCCGCATCGAGAAGGATTTTTTTTGTCTCTAAACCAAGCTTGTCCAGTGTCAAAGCAATGCCCTGAATACTACTCATAGAAACCGAATCTGTACCGCCTGCCGGTCCCAATGCTGATAAGCCTTTCATCTCATCCCCTTTTATTTTTCTTATGGTGACATTAATTCAACCATACAGGTGGTGGTTTGTCCGCGCTCACTCTCGCACCACAGTTCCAGTGTGGACATGAGCCCCTGCTCACTGGTTTCTACCGCAGCCACCTTGCCTTTGAAGATCAGCGTATCGCCCACGACATTAAAGTTAAGCATCTTCAAGGGGCCCATTTTCTTTAATCGAGCCCGTGGCCCTGCCCAATCGCGCACCTGGCGCTCAAACATGCCCATCAGAAAAAAAGTGTTGGCAAAGGCGTCCGATGCCCCCGCCGTTCTGGCGATGGACCCATCATGATGCATGAGCGAAAAATCCCGGTTAGCACCGGCTTCCATCACGAGGCGCTGTAATGTTAAGGGTATGCTGATCTCTGGCAGGCACTCTCCCACCACGGGTACAACAGTCGTCTCATGACTCATGGCTGTCCTCGCTGGCACCCACGTAAAAGCGAAAGATATCAAGCGTCGCGACGGCAACAACCTCCCCTGTTTGCTTGGTATAGGTGTCTTCCTGGCGCAAAAAAGCGCCCGGCCCGACCTTTAGCGTCTTGCGGTTGATATCAATCAAGCGGCTGGTGCAGGTCACTACATCGCCCGGATACAGCGGCTCCTCAAACATCATCTCCATGCTGGTTGCGAAGCTTTTGTTGCAAGGCGCAGGGACATTAAAAATGACAGGGATCTGTATTTGCGTCGGCTCATCGTCTATAGACTGACTCTTATCGCCCGGCGACCAGTAAGCCGCCACACCGTAGGTAAAAACCATCGAAGCGGGTGCCACCAGATCTTTGAACCCCGCCGCCTGAGCTGCCGTCGCATCGGTATGAATAGCACTATGGAATTCCTTGGGTTCCAACCAGCGGCGAATGCTACCGCGCTCTACCGAATCGGGACCTTGCCATTGCCCCACGACCTGATCGAGACAGGCTTCGGTTTCCTCCCAGGAGCCCCAGAGGCCCCAGCCATCGTCACTCATCAGTCAGTCACTGGCCTGAAATAGGGCAAGGTAATTTCATCGGTGACCGGCCGGTAAACCACTTCGACCTCCATACCGATCTGTACATTTTCCGGCTCACACTCGACCAAATTGGTGTGCATGCGAATTCCCTCAGGCAGATCGATCCAGGCGAGAATGATCGGCAAGTCCTCGACGAACTTCTCCTCAACGCCCTCATAGGTCACCGAGTACGTGTAAACGGTGGCTCGACCCGAGGCCTCGATCCAACCCAGATCCTGACTCCAGCACTCGGGGCAATCGCGTCGTGGATAGAAAATATTGGTATCGCAGGCGTTGCAGTGCTGAACCAGCAACTTGTGCTCGCGGGTTCCATCCCAAAAAGGTTGGCTGTAGGGCTGGATTTCGGGCAGTGGCTTTTTATATTCACTCATCGCGGGGCCCTCCCGAAGACGGTGGTACAGGTGTTCATTACAGAACCTCCCGAGGTCGTGAGGATGGCGTGCTCGCAATTCGACACCTGTCGCTCACCCGCCTCACCGCGCAACTGGCGGATGGTATCGAGATAAAACGCCATGCTCACGCCGCTGCCCGTGTGGCCACGGCCGGTGGCATCGCCCATTGTGGTGCAGGGCAGATCCCCACCGGGGCCACAACGACCCTCGGCCCAGAGTTTGGCTCCCTGACCGTCCTCGCACACGCCGTAACCCTCCAGTGCACTGCATTGGGTATAGGGGTAGGCCCCATAAATCTGTCGGAGGTCCATGTCGTGTATCGATAGACCCGCCTGCGCCAAGGCATCCTGACTCGATTCCCGATAAGACTGGCGATGGAAAACATCCTCGCGCAGCATGGGTGTGGCGCTCATAAACCGCGTGCCATGACCCAACTTGTAAACCGCTTTGTCGCCAAAGGCTTTTGCTTTATCCCACGATGTCACCACCATTGCGCCGCCGCCGTCTGCCAGCAAATTGCACTCTTTGGCCTTTAGTGGGGTGCTGATCACGCGCGAGCTCATCACGTCCTCCAGCGACACAGTCTTGCCATAAAAAATAGAGAGTGGATCGAGCGCCCCCCAGGCACGGAGCGCAACGGTAACCGACGCAAGCTCCTCTTCTGTCGCGCCCGTCTCATACATGTAACGCTGGGTAATCAGCCCCATGGAGCCGTTGAAGCTCACGCCGTAGGGATATTCAAACTGCTTGTCGAGGGGTGCGGTGGCAAAAAAGTTAATCAAATCCTGCGGGGGCATGTCTGACTGCACGGTCGTATGCGGTATCAGCACAAAATCCACTTGTCCGCTAGCAATGTGCTGCTCGGCTAGGCGAAGACAATTGGTGGTCGAGGCACCACCCGCATTGCAAATCGCAATGTCGCGACATCCCTTGAGCCCCATCACCTCAGGAATTTTGCCCAGCGACATATCATTCTGCATTGAGGGCTGGGCCATTGGATTGTTGGAGATCACCGCTCCAATGAGATTTTTATCAACGCCGGCGTCGTTGATGGCCCCCATGCATACGTCGAGCAAGATATCCCATCGCGTGCGCTCGGGGTCGCGGCGCGTTGGCACTTCGGCCATGCCCACCACTGCCAGGCCTGCTTTTGTCATCGGTTTCCTCCCTTTTTATTATCCGGACCGATTGGTGAACGCTGCTCTATGCGTTGTCTGCGTGCGCGTACTCCGATCGATCCACGAGATCCAGATTGTCATCGACGCTCACTGCGAGTGGTCGCCGCAGCGCAACGGTATCGGGGTCAGTCGGGATCATGAACTCCCACAGCGTGGCCGGCACCGTCACACCCGGGGATTTGCGCTTCACCGCATCCCAGCCCTCGGGCACCGAGACGGGTAACTGCTCGAGCACTTCGGCTTCGCTCATATCCGTGGCTTTGGTAATGACCGACACCGCGTCTTCAAGGAACCCCGCTCTGGCCTCTGCAACGCTACTGGCGCGCACCCCTGCGGCGAGCAATGTGTCTTCGCCGTCGTCTGCACCAAACCAGCGCGCAATGTCCGCACCGCGCTCAGCCAGCGACGCCTTCATATCGGCGCACTCCTCATCACTGGCCGCCAGCATCCAACCCTCCAAACCCAGGCGATGAAAATACAGCTCCTTGCCAAAGTGTTTGACCATGCCCGCCAGTTCCTTATCGGCGCCGTTGAGGAAGGTAGCGAACAATCGCCATACCGCGCACTCGGTGAGGAAGGCCGTCATCAAAAAATCACCCCAATTCTGAGGGGGACGCGACAACGCTTCCAAGTCGTGGAGCGCTTCGGGCTGGCGTCCAAACTCCAACTGATGTTCGGGCAGATCGAGTCGGTCCTCGAGCAAGCGAAAAATCGCGCGAGTGTGTCCGAGACTATCCTGGCCCATGCCCGCAAAAGCCGTGCAATCAGGCAAGCTCCTACCATTGAGCATTACCTTGATATACCAGTGCCCTAATACCCAATCGGTATCGGCGATACACAGTAATTCCTGCATCAACGCTTTATCTGTAGCTGCCACGTTTTTCTCCTGGCGTTGGTCCCGGTCTCATTGACCCGGGAGTTTGTTTTGCCACTTCATCCAACCAAATGTGGCTTCACACTGGTTACACTGCATGCTCATTTCAGACACGGTGCCGCCGAAAGGATTGGATACGCGGGTATCTTCGGATTCGCACCAGGGGCATGGCACAGAGGCATCGTATTTTTCGCCGAACAGTTCCCTCAGACTGTTGGAACGTGCAGTGCCATTTTTACTCGCGTCACCCATCGCTCAGGCAATCCCGATCATGTCGTTCACCGATATCACGGGCATCACCTCGGCCCGCGGGCAGATGCACATCTCAACCCAGGGCTTCTCGGAGTAAACCATCCGAGCCTGACCTACCGCCGCGGGCTTGTTGGGCGCGCTGACCGAGCCCAAATGAAACAGCGGACCATCGGGCTCCTCGCGGGCAAAAACCTCAAAGTATTCCCAGTCCATCGTGTTTCGCGCAGTTTTCTGCTTCACTAAACCCATTGCCAATTCCTAAATGCAGTAGCCATGTTCACGGGCAATCAGGCGCGCCTCAGGGACAATATCGTCGCGGCTCCACTCGTGCTGCCATTC
>JBELDB010000025.1:0-18217 GCA_042094525.1 Congregibacter sp.
ATATCCCACTGGTTCAGACCCATCTCCCAAAACCCGTCGAGGCGCCCGGCCGCGACATAGGCTAGATCCAACGCGGCAGCACCGGCACGGCGAACACCCATGGAACGGCTGGTAACTGCCGCGAGCGACTGCGTGTACCAGTCGAGATGTTCATCGCAGTGACCCAAAAATGGCACGCCGGTACCAAGAAGGGAATCGGTGAGCTCACGACGGTCGCCAACACGGATACGATGGCCGTTCAGCTGCGCGCCGCGACCGCGAGACGCAATAAATTCCTCTCGTCTTACCGGGTCGTAGACAACGGCATGTTCTATTGTGCCTCGATACAAGCAGGCAATACTGATCGCATAGTGAGGTATGCCCCTCAGAAAGTTGCTGGTGCCGTCCAGCGGGTCGATGACCCATGTGTATTCAGAGTCTTCATTCCCAGATACACCGCTTTCTTCGCATTCGAAGCGATGATCGGGGTAGGTCTTCGTCAGCTGATAGAGAATTTCCTTCTCCGATGCGATGTCGACCTCCGTCACAAAGTCTGCAGCCGCCTTCGCCTGATAGCCGACCCTATCCATATCGTCACTTGCGCGCACGATCAGATCTCCCGCTTTGCGGGCAGCTCGCAGCGCCATGGATGCCGTCGGTTCCATCGTGTGTCCAGTGTGTTGGGGCGGCGCATCATAACAGGGGCGATCGGGTGCGGATACGGCTTTGCTACACTCGCGGAGCTCATGTAGTAGACGTCCCTCCCAAGAGCCAATACATCATGAATCCTGACAACATCGATATTGTCCTGGTCCACACCACCCATAGTGGCAACATCGGAGGTGTGGCGCGCGCCATGAAAAATATGGGTCTGACTAGACTGACATTGGTGGCGCCAGTGGAATATCCAGCGCCCGAGGCGACCTGGCGCGCAGCGTCTGCAGTCGATGTTATGGAAAATGCGCGGGTGGTGGACACCCTCGACGAGGCCATTGCGGACTGTCAATTTGTCGTCGGAACCAGTGCTCGAGAGCGCCGCATTCCCTGGCCTGTTCAGGATGCCCGCCGCTGTGCCGAGCGGGTCGCGACGCACTCTGCCTCTGAACGCGTGGCGATTTTATTTGGCCGCGAAGATCGCGGACTGCTCAACGAGGAATTGCAGCGCTGCAACCTGCACTGCCATATCCCCACGCATGAGAGCTATCCGAGTCTGAACCTTGCTATGGCAGTGCAAATCGTGGCTTACGAATGCCGAATGATGCAGTTGGATGGTCAAGCGGCTGTGGTTGAGGACGCGGAGTGGGATGCGCCTTTCGCTACCGCCGACGACATGACGCGTTTTTACGCTCACCTCGAGGAGACGCTCATCGATATTGAATTCCTGAATCCGGAGGCACCGCGCCAGCTGATGAGACGGCTAAAACGCCTTTATAACCGGGTCAGACTGGACGAGATGGAGCTTAATATTCTGAGGGGTATTCTCACCGAAACCCAGAAAACAGCGGGTCGAAGGGCCGACTAACACCACTTTGGCTTATTCTTGACTAAAATAGTCGGGAATAGGACAATCTGCTCCATGAAATTGACGACTCGAGGGCGTTACGCCGTCACTGCCATGCTCGATTTGGCTATCCATGCGGGGAGCCGACCCGTCTCTTTGGCGGACATTTCAGGTAGGCAGGAGATTTCCTTGTCCTATTTGGAGCAGTTGTTCGCTAAATTGCGCCGCGAACAGCTAGTAACCAGTGCCCGGGGCCCGGGCGGCGGTTACCGTCTTGCTCGCAGTGGTACAGACATTTTTGTCGCAGAAATTATTGATGCAGTAGATGAATCAGTGGACGTGACGAACTGCCAGGGACAAGGGAATTGCCATCAGGGTGAAACCTGCCTGACACATCATTTGTGGGAGGACCTGTCGGGGCAAATCCATGATTTTCTCAGCCAGATCAGTCTGGGTGATCTCATGGAGGGGCGGGGGCGTCGACCCAGCCGGCAGATGACAGACGGGGTGCTGCAAACCCTGTCTTTACGCTAGTGGATATGCGATCACTGAGTGAATCGCGATAGTCAACGTAACGAGAGAGATTGAGACGCTATGAACGCACCGGTGACAGTACAAACACCGATTTACCTGGACTACCTGTCTACGACGCCGGTTGACCCGAGGGTTGTGGAAGTGATGTCTGCCTGTCTTTCTACTGAGGGTGTATTCGGCAACCCGGCGTCCCGTTCGCACGTCTTCGGCTGGAAAGCGGAGGAAGCGGTAGAGAACGCGCGCAATCATGTGGCTGAGTTGCTGAACGCGGATCCACGGGAAATTGTTTGGACGTCCGGTGCCACGGAGTCAGACAATCTGGCGATCAAAGGCGTGGCCCACTTCTATCACAAGAAGGGCAAGCACATTATTACCTCCAAGATTGAGCATAAAGCAGTGCTCGATACATGCCGTCAGTTGGAGCGTGAGGGCTATGACGTTACCTATCTGGATCCAGACGAGCAGGGCCTGACCACGCCTGCCATGGTGCAAGCCGCGCTGCGTGAGGACACGATCCTGGTCAGCGTGATGCACGCTAACAACGAGATTGGTGTCGTCAATGATGTCGCGGGGATCGGTGAAATCTGCCGAGCGTCGGGCGTATTATTGCACGTGGACGCTGCGCAGGGGGCGGGCAAGGTTCCTCTCGACATGGAAACCATGAAGGTCGACCTCTTGTCCATGTCGGCGCACAAGATGTATGGCCCAAAGGGCGTCGGTGCGCTCTATGTTCGCCGCAAGCCGCGAGTGCGCCTCGAAGCGCAAATGCATGGTGGCGGGCATGAACGCGGCATGCGATCCGGCACTCTCGCCACGCATCAGCTGGTGGGTTTTGGCGAAGCAGCGCGGATTGCGCGAACTGAAATGTCGTCCGAGGCCGAGCGCCTGTCGGCGTTAAGACAGCGTTTTTGGGATGCGATTAACGATATCCCGGAGGTGCACATCAATGGTGATCGTGACCAGAGACTGCCCGGTGCACTCAACGTGAGCTTTGCTTTTGTTGAGGGCGAGTCGTTAATTATGTCGCTGCGGGATCTGGCGATTTCCAGTGGGTCAGCCTGCACTTCAGCAAGTCTTGAGCCCTCTTATGTACTGCGGGCTTTAGGTCTGAATGACGAGTTGGCGCATAGCTCACTGAGGTTCAGCTTTGGGCGGTTTACCACGGAGGCAGAGGTTGACCACGCGGCGCAGTCTGTCCGTCACGCCGTCGACAAGCTGCGCGAACTCTCGCCACTGTGGGATATGTATCAAGACGGGGTAGACCTCAATACGATTGAGTGGGCAGCGCACTAACGCTGTCTCAAAGGCTTTTGGGAGAAAATCATGGCATATAGCGAAAAAGTAATTGATCACTATGAGAACCCACGGAACGTCGGAAAACTCGATGAGGAGGAAGACAATGTGGGAACAGGCATGGTCGGAGCGCCTGCGTGCGGTGATGTGATGCGTCTGCAGATACAGGTGAGCGATGAGGGTGTCATCGAGGATGCCAAGTTCAAAACCTACGGTTGCGGCTCGGCTATTGCCTCGAGTTCACTACTGACCGAGTGGGTTAAAGGCAAGAATCTTGATGAGGCAGCTTCTATCAAGAACACCGAGATCGCGCAGGAGCTGTCTTTACCACCGGTGAAAATCCACTGTTCTGTGTTGGCTGAGGATGCCATCAAAGCTGCAGTGCAGAATTATCGGGACAAGCAGGACAGCTAATATGGCGATCAGCCTGACCAATGAAGCGGCGCAACATATCAGCCGCCAGCTTGCCAGCCGCGGCAAAGGCGAGGGGATCCGTGTCGGTGTGAAGACCTCCGGATGCTCCGGGCTTGCTTATGTTTTGGAGTTTGTCGATCAGGTCGAGCCGGAGGACGCCTTTTTTGAGTCCGACGGCGTAAAAGTTTTTGTTGATCCCAAAAGTCTTGTGTACCTCGATGGCACGATCGTCGATTTTGCGCGTGAGGGCCTAAACGAGGGTCTCGAGTTTCGTAATCCCAATGTTGCTGGAGAGTGCGGCTGCGGCGAGAGCTTCACGGTCTAAGCGTGAACGTCACCTCGGGCGCGACGGCGCGCGATTATTTTACTTTGTTTCAATTGGAGCCCAATTTTTCGCTGGACGAGACGGCGCTCGAACGGGCTTATCACTCGCTGCTGACCCAATTTCACCCTGACCGCTACGCGGGCAAACCTCAGGTGGAGCAGCGACTGGCGGCGCAATTTTGCGCTGACGTTAACAGCGGCTATCGGATCCTCTCCGACGAAGTCTCCCGTGCCGAATATCTGCTGAAGCAAGCGGGTGTTGATCTGGTCGCTGCGGAGCGTGCGGGCGTCGAATCCACCTTTTTGATGACGCAAATCGACCTGCGCGAGAGATTGGAAGAGCTCGATCAGGCCGATGTAGCCGGGCGGGAGTCATTGACTGAAGAAATTCAGGGGCATTACAGGGTGAGTCGCGACCAATTCGCAAGCGGCCTGGCCACGGCTGCGCACCCAGAGGCGGCACGGCGGTGGCAGGAGATGTGCTACCTCTCCAAGCTTCTGAGTGAGCCTAAGTTACGGGTAAGCTGACGATGGTGCTGTTACAGATTGCTGAACCCGGCGCTGCGCCTGAGAGTAGCGCCGAAAGACAGGTCGCTGTCGGCATTGACCTCGGCACGACCAACAGCCTGATCGCGCACTTCGACGGGACCGAGCTGAGTGTGCTGGCGGATGACGCCGGGCAGGCATCTTTACCTTCGGTGGTGTACTACGGCGCGGGGCAAACCGCGGTGGGTGCTGATGCAGAGCAATACGCGAGCGCTGAGCCGGGCAATACCATCGCGTCTGCCAAGAGAATGTTGGGACGGTCACGGCAGGAGTTTGAGGACGACCCCTATATACAGCTAGCCGCGGGTGAGGGGCTGGCGTTTGCCACTGATGCAGGTGCCAAGACACCCGTTGAGGTCTCAGCGGCGATCCTCAATGCTTTGAGGCACAGAGCCGAACGGCAGTTGACTGGCTCCATTGCCGGCGCCGTGATCACAGTGCCAGCCTATTTTGACGATGGGCAGCGTCAGGCGACCCGCCAGGCGGCGGAACTGGCGGGCATTAAGGTACTTCGGTTACTGAACGAGCCTACTGCCGCGGCAGTGGCCTATGGGCTGGATGAGCAGGCTGAGGAGTCATCCTTGCTGGCGGTCTATGATCTCGGTGGCGGCACCTTTGATATCTCATTGCTGCGCATGCGCGCTGGCTTGTTTGAGGTCCTTGCCACAGGCGGTGATAGCGCTTTGGGCGGCGATGATTTTGATCGAGCCTTGGCTGCCCACCTGCTAGAGGAGCTTTGCGTCAGTGAGCCGACAGCAGTGCAGCGACGTGTGGCCTTGGCGCTCGCGCGGGACGCGAAAGAGCGCCTCACAGACACGACCTCGGTAAGTCTTGATGTGGGTGGACTGCATGCCGTCAGCAGCGAGATCACGGTATCCAGAGCCACTTTGGAAACACTGCTTGCGCCCTATATCGAGCGCACCCTCGCCGCGTGCCGCCAGACACTCGCAGACGCTGATGTTGACGCCGTTGATCGCGTGGTCTTGGTTGGAGGATCGACCCGTACACCTGCCGTTCGTCAAGCTGTCGCCGACTGCTTTGGCCAGAATCCCCTCTGCAATCTTGATCCGGATCAGGTGGTGGCAATGGGAGCCGCGCGGCAGGCCGACATTCTGGTGGGTAACCGCCAAGGCGATGAAGCGCTGTTGCTCGACGTTATCCCGCTCTCGCTGGGTCTTGAGACCTATGGTGGATTGGTGGAGCGCATTATCGATCGCAACAGTACGATCCCTGTTGCGCGTGCACAGGAATTTACTACGGCTCGGGATGGCCAAACGGGACTGGTCGTGCACGTGGTGCAGGGCGAGCGAGAGCGCGTCGAGGATTGTCGCTCGTTGGCTCGTTTTGAATTAGCGGGTATTCCGCCAATGGTCGCGGGCGCTGCGCGCATTGAGGTGACGTTTCAGGTGGACGCTGACGGCATTCTTTCAGTGTCAGCGGTTGAGCAACAAACAGGTGCCCACAGCGAGATTGTGGTGAAGCCGGCCTTTGGTTTGGATGAAGCACAGATTACTGACATGTTGAAAGCAGGTTACGAGCACGCCAGCGAGGACATGTTGGCGCGCAAGCTTGGTGAGGCGCGGGTCGAGGCGGAGGCGCTGCTCGAAGGGCTTCAGGCCGCGATGACAGCGGATGGTGACCTGCTGTCCGCCGACGAATCTGCGGCGCTTCAGTCTGATATGAAAAATCTTGAGGCCGTAATGGCTACGAATCAGCCAGACGATATTCGTGAGGCAACCGAGATCTTGGGAAAGGCGAGCGAGGTGTTCGCAGCGCGCCGCATGGATCGCAGTATTCAGCAAGCCCTTCAGGGTGTTGCGCTCTCGGAGCTTGAGTCCGGTGTCGCAGAGGAATCCATACCGTGACAGAAATTGTTTTATTGCCCCATCATGAGATCTGTCCCGAGGGGGCTGTGATTGAGGCCGAGCAGGGTGAGAGTGTCTGTGAGGCGCTATTGCGCCATGACATTGCGATTGAGCACGCCTGTGAGATGTCTTGTGCCTGTACCACGTGCCACCTGATTGTGCGCGAGGGCTTTGAATCATTGGAAGAGGCCGACGAGCTGGAGGAGGACTATCTCGACAAAGCTTGGGGTCTGGAGCCCGAATCAAGGTTGTCCTGTCAGGCGCAGGTGGGTGACACCAATCTGGTGGTCGAAATCCCGCGCTACACGATCAATCACGCCTCGGAACGCCACTGAATTAGGGCTATTCCAGATGGCATTGTTGCCATGACACTGCAGGGTAAAACGCCTTATACTCCGCGCCCGCGAGGCAAGCACCTCGCCTTCATCAGTAGATATCGGAGAGCAACATGGCAGTGGAACGCACCTTATCGATTATCAAGCCAGATGCGGTAGGGAAAAACGTGATTGGCCAGATTATCAGTCGGTTTGAAGAGGCGGGATTGACCGTCGTAGCGGCCAAAATGCTGCACCTGTCAGATAATGTCGCCGGTGGCTTTTACGCCGAACACAAAGAGCGTCCTTTCTATCCGGACCTCGTCAAATTCATGACCTCAGGCCCTGTGATTGTGCAGGTGCTTGAAGGCGAGGGCGCGATCGCCCGAAATCGTGAGCTGATGGGCGCGACCAATCCTCAGGAGGCCGATGCTGGCACCATCCGCGCCGATTTTGCTCAATCGATTGACGCCAACGCAGTTCACGGCTCGGATTCACCTGCTTCGGCTGAGCGTGAAATTGCTTACTTCTTTGCGTCAAGCGAGATCTGCCCACGCTGAGGCATGGCCGGCTCTGATGCCATGACCGCAGCGGACCAACTTATCGCCACCACGCCGGCAACCGATCGGGTCAACCTTCTGGGTTTGACCCGGCAACAACTCGAAACCTTCTTCATTGACCTTGGCGAGAAGCGATTCCGCGCCCAACAGGTCATGAAGTGGATCCACCACCGTGGCGTGCGCGACTTTGAGGAGATGACGGACCTCAGTCAGGCACTTCGTACCCGGCTGGCAGAGATAGCCGACATCACACCGCCCGCCATTGCCGAACAGCACGATTCCCAGGATGGCACCAGAAAATGGGCCATCGCGGTCGACGGGGGCAGTTTGGTGGAGGCAGTCCTGATACCCGAGGGTGATCGCGCGACGCTATGTGTGTCGTCTCAAGTGGGATGCAGCCTCGATTGCACCTTTTGCTCTACGGGCAAGCAGGGTTTCCAGCGGGATTTGACCGCCGCCGAGATCATCGGTCAGGTGTGGCTAGCGATTAACTCCTATGATGCATGGCAGTCTGGAAAAGGCCGGGTGGTGACCAATGTCGTCATGATGGGCATGGGGGAACCATTGCTCAATTTCGATAACGTCGTCTCAGCGATGAGCCTGATGTGTGACGATCTGGCTTACGGGCTCTCCAAGCGCAAGGTGACGCTGTCGACATCGGGGGTAGTGCCCAATCTGGATCGGCTCGCCGAGTGGGCGGATGTCAGTTTGGCGGTGTCACTCCATGCGCCCAATGATGCGCTCCGAGATCAGATCGTGCCCATCAACCGTAAATATCCAATCGCTCGATTGCTGGCCTCCGCCAAGGCTTACCTCGACGCACAACCTGATAAAAAAAGGGTGGTTACCATCGAGTACACCTTGCTGGCAGGGGTCAATGACAGCGTCGAACAGGCGCGCGAGCTCGCCACTTTGCTTGAGAATTATCCCTGCAAGATCAACCTCATTCCCTTTAACGATTTCCCCAATTCGGGCTACCAACGTCCCAGTGGTAATGCGGTCAGTCGATTTTGGCAGGTGCTGACCGACGCCGGCTTTGTGGTGACGGTGCGCACTACCCGCGGCGATGATATTGACGCGGCCTGTGGTCAACTAGTCGGTGAGGTCGTCGATAGGACGAAGCGTGCAGAGCGCCACCGGGCTGGACGCGGCGATCATAGCCTGTTGGAATCGGGATGATGAAAGAGGACGACTTGTCACAAACTAATCCAGAGTTTGACTCGCGCATGGGCCGATCGGCGCCGGGCTACGGGCTGAGCCTGTTACATGGCGGCGTGATCACGGTCTTGATGTGCCTGATGGTCGGCTGCGTCACCGAGTACAGCGGCGGGACGCAGATGTCTTCTGACCCCGACGCCACGCTGGACAAGCGCGTGGCGCTCGCCCGGCAATATATTGGTGTGGGTGACTGGGAAAACGCCAAGCGTAACCTCGAGTTAGCGCAGGAAGTCGACCCAAATAGCGCCGAAGTTTTCGAGGCCTTCGCGCTCGTGTACCAGAGCACCGGCGAATTTGAGATGGCGGAAAATCAGTTTCTCGCGGCCTTGAAGGCAGACCCGGGGCTTTCCAGAGCACGCAATAATTACGCGGCTTTCCTTTATTCACAGGGGCGTTATATCGAAGCAGAGCGCGAGTTTTATCGCGTGACGGATGACACTCTGTACAGCGGTCGCCCCATGGCTTTTGTGAATTTGGGGCTGTGCCGGCTGCAGCTCGAGGACAGCCCGGGCGCCGAGGCGGCCTTTACCCGCGCCCTGTCGATGGATCGACGCAATCCGGTGGCGCTTCTGGAGATGGGTTTTCTTCGTCTGGAAGCGGGTGATACTGACGAAGCCTCGCGGTATCATGGCATCTACAGGACGGTCTCTCCGCAGCAATCGCCCCGGGGCCTGCTACTTGGGCTGGAAATCGCCGATGAAACAGGCGATCAGGATGCGTTGGGTAGCTATGAGTTGGCATTGCGTAATATGTACCCGGATTCTCTCGAGTACAGGGCCTGGATGGAGCGTCAGAGTCGATAACGAGTATTCGGTCTTGAAGCCGAATGCGAGAGGACAGTGGCAATGAACCAGCCTTCGCCAATAAAGCGCCGCGTAAGTAGACAGATTCAGGTAGGTGACGTGCCGATTGGCGGCGATGCTCCCATCGCCGTGCAAAGCATGACCAACACCGAGACCTGCGATGTTGACGCAACGGTCGCGCAGATTCATGCCATTGCTGCCGCGGGTGCCGATTTGGTGAGGGTCTCCGTGCCCAGCATGGAGGCCGCTGAGGCCTTTAAAGAGATTCGCCTCAGAGCCGGGGTCCCCTTGGTGGCGGACATTCACTTCGATCACAAAATCGCGCTCAAGGTCGCCGAGTACGGTGTCGACTGTTTGCGGATCAATCCCGGCAATATTGGTCGAGAGGCTAAAGTCAAAGAGGTGATTGCGGCGTGCCAGGATCGCGGTATCCCAATTCGCATTGGCGTGAATGCGGGATCTTTGGGTAAAGAATTACTCCGTAAATATCCCGAGCCCAACGCCGACGCTTTGGTGGAATCTGCGCTGAGAAATGTGGAGATACTCGATCGTCACGACTTTCAGGACTTCAAGGTCAGCGTAAAGGCCTCAGAGGTGTTCATGGCGGTAGAGGCTTATCGCAAGCTGGCCGAGCAAATTGAGCAGCCACTCCATTTAGGTATTACCGAGGCGGGTGGCACCCGCGGAGGTACTGTGAAGTCCGCGGTGGGGATCGGCATGTTGTTGATGGAGGGCATCGGCGACACCATCCGGATTTCACTGGCCGCGGATCCGGTGGAAGAGGTCAAGGTGGGCTACGAAATCCTCAAGAGCCTGAAATTGCGGGCCAATGGCATTAATTTTATCGCCTGTCCAAGTTGCTCGCGGCAGAATTTCGATGTCATCAGTACCATGAACGAATTGGAGAACCGTCTCGAAGATATCCGCACGCCCATGGATGTGGCGGTGATTGGTTGCATCGTCAACGGACCAGGCGAAGCGCGAGAGGCGGATGTTGGCCTGACAGGCGCCACACCCAACAACTTGATTTACATCTCAGGAGAGCCCGATCACAAAGTCAGCAACCAGGACTTTGTGGACCATCTTGAATCGGTGATTCGCGATCGCGCACAGGCCCTTGAAGTAGCGCGCTCGGAGCGGGAAGCCAACATCATCTCCAGTACACACTGAAGTCCACATCATGACAACTTTTCGAGCGATACGCGGGATGGTCGATATCCTGCCCGAGGACACCCCGCTGTGGCAGTCGATGGAGACCGCCGCGCTCGAGGTTTTGTCCAGCTATGGCTACGCCGAGATCCGCTTGCCGATTATTGAGCCGACGGAGCTGTTTGCGCGCTCTATTGGCGAGGTGACCGACATTGTCGAAAAAGAGATGTACAGCTTTGCCGATCGCAACGACGACGGCATGACGTTGCGCCCTGAAGGGACAGCGGGATGCGTGAGGGCGGTGGTGCAGCACAACCTTGCCGTGACCCCGCAGCGACTTTGGTACATGGGGCCAATGTTCCGCTACGAAAGGCCCCAGAAAGGTCGCCAAAGACAGTTTCATCAGTTGGGGGTAGAGGCCTTCGGCGTCGCAACGCCGGATCAGGATGCGGAACTGATCGCGTTGAGCCGGCAGCTTTGGCGGCGACTCGGTGTGGACGACGCGCTTAAGCTTGAGATCAACAGTATTGGTTCTGCGTCTGATCGGGCGCGCTATCGGGAGGCGCTGGTTGCCTATCTGGGTGATCGGCGTGAACATCTTGACGAAGATAGCCAGCGCCGATTGGAGACTAACCCGCTCCGCATCCTCGACAGCAAGAATCCAGACACCCAAGCGGTCCTCGATTCGGCACCCGTGTTGTCGGACTACCTCGATGCCGAAACCCTGGCTGAATTTACCGAACTACTCAGCCAGCTCGATGCGCTGGGCATAGCATATGAAGTCAATCCCCGCTTGGTGCGAGGTCTCGATTATTACAATAAAACGGTATTTGAGTGGACCACCGAGCATCTGGGAGCACAGAGCACCGTATGCGGGGGTGGCCGTTACGACACACTGGTATCGACGTTCGGCGGCAAAGATACGCCTGCAGCCGGTTTTGCAGTGGGCCTCGAGCGACTGATCTTGCTCATGCAGGCTCTGGAGATTACAGTCTCGGCCCCGGCAGACCTGTACGTTGTGACGGCAGGCGACGAAGCATACCGACACAGCCTGCCGAGACTGGATGCCCTGCGCCGGCAGTTCCCGGACCTTGATATTGTTCAGCACCTTGGTGGAGGGAGCTTTAAGAGCCAATTCAAGCGCGCGGACAAAAGCGGCGCGGCGTGGGCCTTGGTTTACGGTGATGACGAGGTGGCGAATAACCGAGTCACGCTGAAGCCCTTGCGGGCAGAGGCCGAGCAACAGACCATAACGGATGCCGAGCTGGAGACGTTTCTGGCCAGCTATCTAACAGCAGCACAAAGCGCCTGATAAGAGGAGTCGCGAGTGGCAGATCATATGGAGGACGAGGCGGATCTCGAAGCCCTGAAACGGTGGTGGGACGAGAACGGCAAAGGAATTATTGCTGCGGTGGTGGTGGCCGTGTCGGGCACGGTGGGTTGGAATTGGTATCAGGGCCAAAGTGTTTCAAAGACGGAGGCCGCGTCGGACCTCTACTCAACAATGCTCGCAATCCAGCTGGAAGGCGGGGATAGCGAAACGCTGACGGCGCTGTCTGCCCAGTTAAAAGAGGAACATAGTGGATCCAACTACGCGCGTTTTGGTGCCATGCTCGAGGCGAGGGTTGCCGTCGAGGCGAACGATCTGGACGCCGCCGAGTCCGCACTCCGGTGGGCACTGGCCGCCGGTGACACCCGCTCCGATATCGGTCAGCTGATCCAGTTACGGCTGGCACGGGTTATTGCTGCACAGGGAAAAGAGGCAGAGGCGCTGGCCATACTTTCTCAGGGGAGTGAGGCCTACCCTGTCGCTTATGCGCAGGCTGAGGGGGACATTCACTTGGCTGCGGGCCGCGCTGATGAGGCATTGGCGGCATATCGCCAGGGACGCGATCTGGCCACGGAGCTCGGCCAGTACAGCGTGGTGCTCGATAACAAGGTGCGGACTCTGGAGACGCGCCTGCCTGCCTCATCCGAGAGTGACGCTGCTGGGGATGCAAGCTGATGAGACGGCTGACGCGCACCGTGCTGGTAATGAGCTTTGCGCTCAGCGCCGGCTGTAGCACGATTACAGGATGGTTCAGTGATGATGAGTTTGATCCGCGTGAGCCCGTTGAACTGCAAAAGATCAACGAGCAGGTAAAACTCAAAAGCCGGTGGTCCCGCGGCGTGGGGGACGGTCAAGGTGACGGCCTCTACAAGATCAATCCCATTCTCGTCGGCGACAATATTTATGTCGCATCTGCGGAAGGCAAGCTAGCCTCAGTCGATGCGGAGGCAGGCCGGGTGCGCTGGAAAAATGATCTTGATCTGGCCATATCAGGCGGAGTGGGCCACCACCGGGACTCTATTTTTGTGGGTGCCTCAGAGGGGCTGGTGATGCGCTTGTCCGCGGATAGCGGCGAAGAGATCTGGCGCGCAATTGTCTCGGGTGAAGTGTTGTCCGCCCCTCAGGGTGATGGCCGCTATGTCGTGGCCCAGACTTATGACGGTAAGTTAATGGGTTTCGATTATGAAACTGGTGAGACTCGCTGGACTTATACCAGTGACGTGCCGGTGCTGACGCTGAGAGGCACGGGTACACCCATGATCCTGGGCGACAATGCCATCGCAGGCTTCGCTGACGGTAAGGTGGTCGCCGTAAATTTGCGCTCCGGTAACGTTGCTTGGGAAGCCCGGGTCGCGATTCCGCAAGGTCGGTCGGAAATCGAACGGATCGTTGATATTGACGGATCCATGGCGCTGCAGGGCAGTGACTTGTATGCCGCCAGCTATCAAGGCCGATTGGCGGCGATTGATACACGCTCAGGTCGGCGAGTCTGGCAGCGAAATGTGTCGTCGGTATCGGGAGTGAGCGTTGGCTTTGGCAATGTGTATGTCTCGGACGACGACGGCACCGTCAGTGCGTTCCTGCGCAATGGGCAAGGCGTCCGATGGCAGAACATTGATCTGGGTTTCCGCGAACTGTCTCGACCGACGCCGGTGAACAGCTACGTGGCAACCGTCGATTTTGAGGGATACCTGCATCTGCTGTCGCAGGTGGATGGCGAGATTGTGGGGCGCACTAAGGTGGACTCCAGCGGCGCCAGAGCTGACATGATCGCGCGGGGCAATCGGCTGTTTGTGTATACCAACGACGGCACCCTTAAAGCCTACGACGTCGAAGCGCGAAACTAATACGATGCTTCCTGTGCTCGCCTTGGTGGGCCGTCCCAACGTCGGCAAATCCACACTCTTCAACCAGCTGACTCGCAGTCGGGATGCGCTGGTGGCTGACCTGTCCGGTCTGACTCGTGATCGACAGTACGGCCAAGGGCGGCTGGATGATACCGCCTTTATCGTCATCGACACCGGTGGAATCTCGGGAGAGGAAGAGGGCATCGATGCGGCGATGGCGAGCCAGTCCATGGCGGCCATCTCCGAGGCAGATGTGGTTATGCTGTTGGTAGATGGCCGTGCTGGCCTGCATCCGGGTGATGAGGCACTGGTGGCGCACCTGAGAACTGAGGGTAAGCCATTTCATCTTGTGGTCAATAAAATCGACGGTGTGGGCGAAGATATCGCCGCCAGTGATTTTTATCAGTTGGGGGTTGATCACCTGCACACCATCGCGGCCTCCCACAATCGAGGCGTGCGGAAGCTCATTGCCACCGTTCTGGCACCGTGGTCGGAAGACGTTCTTGAGGATGCCCCAGTAGAAGACTCGGGCGGGATTCGCGTGGCGATTGTGGGCCGCCCCAATGTGGGCAAGTCCACGCTCGTCAATCGGCTGTTGGGTGAGGACCGAGTGGTGGTCTTTGATCAGCCCGGTACCACTCGTGACAGCGTCTACATCGATTACGAGCGCCGAGGCCGGCATTACACGCTCATTGATACAGCCGGAGTGCGGAAACGCAAAAACGTCCGCGAGGCGGTGGAAAAGTTTTCTATCGTCAAAACGCTGAAGGCGATTGCCGATGCGCAGGTGGTGATCCTCACGATGGATGCCCATGAGGGGCTTGTGGAGCAGGACCTTCACCTTTTAGGTCAATGTATCGACGCAGGCAGGGCGCTGGTCATCGCCCTGAACAAGTGGGACGGCATTGAATCAGACGAGCGGGACTGGATTCGTTCGGAGCTCCGCCGTCGGTTGCAGTTCATTGATTACGCCGATATTCACTTTATCTCAGCCCTGCACGGATCGGGGGTTGGCAAGTTGTATGGCTCGATTCACGCTGCTCACGATGCGGCAACCCGGTCTTTGAGCACGCCCCGCCTCACCCGGATCCTTGAGGATGCGGTCGCCAGTCATCCGCCACCCATGGTCAATGGACGACGGGTCAAACTCCGCTACGCGCATGCCGGTGGGCAAAACCCGCCCGTTGTGGTGATTCATGGCACCCAGACCGACGCGCTGCCTGCGAGTTACAAGCGCTATCTGGAAAAGATCTTTCGCCGGGAGCTCGCGCTTCATGGCACTCCCATTCGGATCGAGCTGCGATCTGGCGATAATCCGTACGCGGGAAAACGCAACAAGCTCACCCAGCGCCAGGTGCAGCGCCGCAGACGCATGGTGAGCCACATTAAGAAGTCAGAGAAGAAAGCGCGCCATAAAAAACGCGACGGGTGAGGGCGCTTTAAAGCGGCTCACCCTCGGGATACAGGGCGGCTTCCAGCTCGGCGAGGCGTTGTTGCAGCCGAGCGCGATCCTGAGCCTGCACGTTGATGTGCCCCACTTTCCGCCGGCTGCGGACTGATTTCGTGTACCAGTGCAGATTGACATCTTCCGCCTGCAACAGGAGGGCATCAGGCTCTCTTCCCAACAGATTCACCATGCCGGCATAACGCATGGGTCGGGTGTTGCCCGGCCGCGTGCCCGTAATGGCGCGAATGTGGTTGCTGAACTGGGAGGTCACGTCCGCGTCCTGAGACCAATGGCCACTGTTGTGGACTCGGGGTGCCAGTTCATTCACGCGCAGCGCGCCAGCCTCATCAAAGAGCTCGATAGACAGCACGCCGACATACGACCACTGCTCGAGCAGTGTTCGCGCAATGTGGTTTGCCTGCGCCTGCGTCTCTTCACTGATGTTGGCTGCTGGCACTTCCGAGGTCAGCAGAATTCCCTCGCGGTGACGGTTTTCGGCCAGCGGGTACAGTACGGTCTCGCCGTTCACAGAGCGCGCCGCAATCATCGATAGCTCGCGGTCAAAGTGAACGGCGCCCTCAACGACCAGTGCCGGCAGCGCATCCATCTGAGTTGCCAAGGCTTCGAGCGCCTGGGGGTCGCGAAGCAACCACTGATTTTGCCCGTCGTAGCCCTGCTCACAAGATTTGACAAAAGCGGGATAGCCCAGCGCTTCTACTGCAGCAACCAATGACGGTCTGTTGTCTACCAGTTTGAAAGGAGCAGTGTTGATTCCAAGGTTCTGGAGTGCGGTTTTCTCTCGGCCCCGATGTTGGCAAATGCGAATCGCTTCGGGGGAGGGCGCGACCAGACAGTGTTCGGCCAATCCCTCCAGCAAGTCTGCGCTCACATGTTCTTTCTCGACCGTGACGACGTCAGGGCGCCCGAGCGCCTCGAAGAGCGCAGCCGGTTCGGGGTAGTCATCTCGGGCTACAACGCGTCCCAGACCGGCAACGCAATCCGTGCCCTCGCCCGGATCGGCGATGAAGGAGAAGTGGTGGCCCATTTCCCAGCCCGCCAGGGCCAGCATTCTTGCCAATTGGCCGCATCCGGCGATGGCAATCCGCATCAGTCGACGGCGTGAGGGACGGTGTCGGTTTGCCGAGCTCTCCAGTCCTGAATCGCTTCTGCCAGCGCGGCATCCGAGGTAGCCAGAATCTGTGCCGCCATCAAACCTGCGTTGAAAGCACCGGCTTCGCCAATTGCTTGACAGGCCACGGCCACGCCCTTGGGCATTTGTACCATCGAGAGCAAGCTGTCCATGCCCTTGAGTTGTTTGCTGGAGACGGGGACGGCGATCACGGGCAGATGGGTCATAGACGCCGCCATGCCGGCTAAATGCGCGGCGCCACCGGCGCCTGCAATGATGACCTTGAGGCCACGCGATGCTGCGCCTTCAGCAAAATCCACCAGTCGCGCGGGTGTGCGGTGCGCAGACACAACGCGGGTCTCGAACGGGACACCTAACTCGGTGAGCACGGTGGTGGCAGCTTGCATGGTTTCCCAGTCTGATTGGGACCCCATAATGATGCTGACCAGCGGTTCGCTCATGCTGTCTTCTCCTGACCGGTAGCGCAGTGGCGCGGGCAAGGGCCGAAGTCTAGGGGCAAACGCGACGACTTTAAAGAGAAGCCTTTCACGGCCAGACAAGCTATTTAGGTTATGAATGGTAAATATGAGATCTATTTGGTTTGAAAATAGTAAGCCGGCACCTAGACTGCCGGCATGTTGTGGATGCTGCTATAGCAGTGCAAATAAACAGGAGAGACACCATGTCGACGTACGCCGAGGCCATCAATGAGATGGAGGTCAGTTGCGGGCAATCCAATAACTGGTCAGATATCAGCCCTGAGTATGCTGCCCGCATGCGCTTGCAGAACCGCTTTAAGACCGGACTCGATATTGCCCGGTACACCGCAGCGATTATGCGTAAAGATATGGCGGACTACGACAGCGACCCGGGCCACTACACCCAGTCTCTGGGGTGCTGGCACGGCTTTATCGGGCAGCAGAAGCTGATCTCGATCAAAAAGCACTTCGGTACCACCGACAAGCGCTACTTGTACCTGTCAGGCTGGATGATCGCCGCGCTGCGCTCAGAGTTCGGTCCGCTCCCCGATCAATCGATGCACGAGAAAACGTCAGTCTCGGCGCTGATTGAAGAGCTCTACACCTTCCTGCGGCAGGCCGATGCCCGTGAGCTCGGTGGCTTGTTCCGCGCCCTCGACAAAGCCCGTGAGAGTGGCAACGACGTTGAGGTGCAAAGCATTACCAAGCAAATTGACGCGTTCCAGACCCACGTGGTGCCGATTATCGCTGACATCGATGCCGGATTCGGCAACGAGGAGGCCACCTACCTGCTGGCTCGACGCATGATCGAGGCGGGCGCCTGCGCTATCCAGATTGAAAATCAGGTCTCTGATGAGAAGCAGTGCGGCCATCAGGACGGCAAGGTGACGGTCCCACACGCCGACTTCATCGCTAAGATTCGCGCAATTCGCTATGCGTTTTTGGAGCTGGGAGTTGAAGACGGGATTATCGTGGCGCGCACTGACTCGCTCGGCGCGGGCCTCACCAAGCAAATTGCGGTAACGCAGGAGCCAGGTGATTTGGGTGATCTTTACAACGGGTTCCTCGACGGCGATTACATCGACAGCGCTGATGACATTGCCAACGGCGATGTGGTGGTCAAGGCCAACGGCAAGCTGTTGAAGCCGGCTCGTCTGGCATCCGGCTTGTTCCAGTTCCGCAAGGGCTCGGGAGAGGATCGCGTGGTACTCGACTGCATCACCTCTTTACAGAACGGTGCTGATCTCCTGTGGATCGAGACCGAGAAGCCCCATGTCGGTCAGATTGCCTCGATGGTGAATCGTATCCGCGAGGCCGTGCCGGACGCCAAGCTGGTCTACAACAACAGCCCATCGTTTAACTGGACACTCAGCTTCCGGCAGCAGGTTTTCGACGCCTGGTCGGAGGCGGGTCAGGACATGTCGGCTTATGATCGTGAAGCATTGATGGACGCCAGCTTCGACGAAACAGACCTAGCGGTTGAGG
>JBELDB010000026.1:0-18171 GCA_042094525.1 Congregibacter sp.
ACCAACACGAAGTTGTTGACCAAGACCGCGCCCACCAAGAGCAGCGCGATATCACCCAGCATGTCATCCCCCTGCGGCGGACTGAAATCGACTCAAAACCGCAATAGTAAGCAATATATCAGGTGTCTGGCAGGAAGTATGTGGGCGCTCAGGCGCCGTTTTTGCTGGCCTCGACCATCACGCTCACTGCGTCGCCGTCGACGCGCTGCAACAGTGGCTCAAACGGGGCGAGTTCATGCGCGACCAGCGGTGCTTCAAGGGCTGTCCAGTCGAGAGAGCATTGCAGAAACGCTTCGGATTTTTCAGCCATCGTGGGCAGGACGGGCTTGAGGTATGTGGCCAACGCGCGGAACAAATTGATACCGACAGAGCAGACTGCCTGTACCTCGTTCTCAAGCGTCTCATCCTTGGCCATCACCCAGGGCTTCTTGTCATCAATATATTGGTTGGCCCGGTCCGCGAGCGCAATGATCTCGCGCATGGCGCGATTGAACTCCCGCGCCTCAAAGAGCGCAGCAATCTGGTCACCAGCGTCAATAAACGACTGGACCAATTCCGGCTCCGCGCAGTTGTCACTCATCTGATTGTCAAACTTCTTGCGCAGGAAGCCCGCGCAGCGACTGGCGATATTGACGACTTTGCCGATCAAGTCCGAGTTGACGCGCTGCACAAAGTCATCAAGGTTGAGATCAATGTCGTCGACGCCACTGGAAAGCTTGGCGGCGTAGTAGTAACGCAGATACTCTGGGTCGAGGTGGTTCAGGTAAGTGTCCGCGAGGATAAAAGTACCCCTGCTCTTGGACATTTTGACCCCGTTCACCGTGAGAAAACCGTGGGCATAAACGGCCGTCGGTTGCCTCAGCCCGGCGGCGTCTAGCATCGCCGGCCAGAACAGACCGTGAAAGTTCACAATGTCTTTGCCGATGAAGTGATACAGCTCGGTGTCACCTCCGGGTAGCCAGTAGGCGTCAAAGTCATCACCCTGTTCGCGGCACAGGACTTCGTGGCTGGCCATGTACCCGATCGGCGCATCGAGCCAGACATAAAAGTACTTCTCGGGATAACCGGGGATCTCGAAACCAAAGTAGGGGGCATCCCGGCTGATGTCCCAGTCTTGCAGTCCGGCTTCGAGCCATTCTTTTAGCTTGTTGGCAATCGGGGGCTGCAGTTGGCCGCTGTTGATCCAGTCAGTCAAAAGCCCTTCGAAATGGCCGAGTTGGAAAAACAGGTGGCTCGAGTCTTTATCAACAGGCTCCGCACCCGAGAGCGCCGAGACCGGATCAATCAGGTCGGCCGGGGAGTAGGTGGCACCGCAAGCCTCGCAGTTGTCCCCGTACTGATCCGGCGCTCCGCACTTTGGGCACGTGCCTTTGATGAATCGATCCGCAAGGAAGAGGCCTTTCTCAGGGTCGAACGCCTGCGTGATGTCGCGCACGGCAATGTGCCCCCCTGCCTCTAGCCGCTCGAAAATGGTCTCTGACCAGCGCCGGTTTTCGGGTGAATGGGTTGAATGGTAGTGGTCGAAATGGATCAGAAAGCCGGCCGAGTCCCGCTCGTGCTGCGCCTGAATCGCGGCGATATGCTCTTCCGGTGTGCGATGAGCGGCTTCTGCGGAGAGCATGATGGCCGTGCCGTGCGCGTCGTCGGCACATACGTAACGGCAGTGGTGGCCGCGAGAGCGCTGAAAACGTACCCAAATATCCGTCTGAACTTGCTCGAGCATATGTCCGAGGTGCAGGGGTGCGTTGGCATAGGGTAATGCCGACGTCACCAGAATGTTTCTCGGGGTGGTACTCATGAGGCGCGCGATCCGGCGTGAAACGGCGCGCAGTCTACCGGATTTTCGTTGTTTTCGCTGTGGACGGTGATCGGAAGATGGGGCGGGCGCGGTATACTTACCTCATAGCAGTCAACAAGGATAAGAGTGGTGCCATCTCCCCACTATGTGGTCGCCGTTGCCTCCGGGAAAGGGGGTGTCGGCAAGTCAACCGTCACCACCAATCTGGCCGCGGCCCTTAAACAGCAGGGACTGTCTGTCGGTCTGCTGGATGCCGATATCTACGGCCCGAGTCAACAACTCATGTTGGGCGTCTCCGACAACGTCACCCCCGACCAGCAAGACGGCGAGTTCCTTTTGCCGGTCGAAGCGCACGGACTAAAAACCATGTCGATGGGCTACCTAAGCTCCGCCAAGACGCCCATGGTATGGCGCGGACCGATGGCCAGCTCGGCGATGGCGCAGTTGCTGGAAAAAACCCTGTGGGGCGACCTCGACGTCTTATTGGTCGATATGCCCCCGGGTACCGGGGACATCCAGCTCACGCTGGCACAGCGGGCGACCCTCTCGGGCGCCGTGATTGTGACAACGCCGCAGGACATTGCGCTACTGGATGCGCGCAAGGGCATCGAGATGTTTCAAAAAGTCGAAGTACCGGTGCTGGGTTTGATTGAGAATATGGCAGCTCACGTCTGCACCCAATGCGGACACGTAGAGCCGCTCTTCGGCGAGGCGGGCGGGCAGCAGCTGGCTGCGCGTTACGAGCTACCCTTACTGGGTCAAATCCCCCTCGATAAAGCGATACGCGAGTACTCCGATGCTGGACAACCTCTGGTATTAGCAGAGCCAGATGGCGCTATCGCAGAAATCTACCGCAACGCCGCGATGCAACTGATGGCTGCCTTGGGGCAGCAACAACCAGCAGCGGCGCCCGTCATCAGCATGGGTGATTGAGTCAGCTCAGTCCCCCACACATTCAGTAGCAGGAGAACACCCTTGAGTATCAAGTCAGACCGATGGATTCGCCGCATGGCAGAGCAGGAGGGCATGATCGAGCCTTTCGCCCCCGACCAGATACGTATGGACGGTGACCGGCGGCTGATTTCGTATGGCACCTCGAGCTATGGCTACGACGTGCGGTGCTCGCGAGAGTTCAAGGTATTTACCAACATTCACTCAGCGACGGTAGACCCCAAACATTTTGACGAGGACAGTTTTGTCCATGTTGAGGGCGACGTTTGCGTGATTCCGCCAAACTCCTTCGCATTGGCTTGCACGGTGGAGTACTTTCGCATTCCTCGCAATGTGCTGACCATTTGTTTGGGCAAGTCGACTTACGCGCGCTGCGGCATCATCGTCAATGTGACGCCACTCGAGCCGGAATGGGAGGGCCACGTCACATTGGAGTTTTCCAATACCACGACGCTGCCGGCCAAAATCTACGCGAATGAGGGTGTGGCACAAATGCTGTTCTTTGAGTCCGACGAGGTCTGCGAGACGAGCTACGCTGACAGAGGTGGCAAGTATCAGGGCCAACGGGGCGTCACGCTCCCCAGAGCCTAGACGCTGTTAAAGGGGTCGCTGGATGCGGGGCCTACAGCCCGGCGTCAGACTGAGAGATCAGGGCGAGTGCCCGGTGACGGCCTGCCCGCCGACGGTGGCGCTCTTCAGTTGAATCACCGTCTCTGAGCCATGCTCGACATGCTGAGTGCGGACCATTAGAAAATCGTGATCGACCGCGAGCCAGGTATCAGAACTGCGCTCCTCGGGTTCGTCGTGTATTAGGCGGTAGTGAACGGTATTGAGCTTACCGACTGGTGTCTTCAGGAGCGCAGTTTCGATCAGGTCGAATTGTTTTACCTTCACCTTCGGACCATCGACGATGGAGAGAGAGATGCGTGCGGGAGGCGCATCCGCCAATAACAGCGTGAGGCGCATTTGCTCCTGTTGGCTTAAGCGGTCCAGCACCTCAGGTGACCAGGGGTGCTCAGTCCACTCTTTCTTCCGCAGGCTGCGGATCGTTTCCGCATCTTCATCAAATAGCACCTCGCGTCGGCGATTACTTACGCCGCTCAGCTGATAGACGAAGCGCTCGCCGACGATTTGGTCTCCTTTCACTGAGAAGTGGGAGTCTTCACTCAGCTTGACAATAAAACCCTTTTTGCCGCCTTGGCTGAGGTGGTACCGGCCGTCTTCTTCTGCAAGAGTGCGCGTGAGGGTTACGCCCAGTCCGGCCACTTTTGTCGTGTACTTTGCGGTGTATAGCGACAGCGGGCCGTCGGCGAGTGCTGTCGCCGCGGTAAATAGCGTTCCGATCAATAGACCGATGATTTGCAAAAGCCTCATGACGCGTGCTCCCACAGTTCTCCCGATGGCGGCACCGGCGCGCCATCTTTTAGCAGGCCGCCGGCGTGCCATGTTAACCGGCCGGCGAGGTGCCAGTTGACAGCCATCGGGTAAATGCGATGCTCCACCGTCAATACCCGGCTCGCCAACGTCTCGGCGTCGTCCTCTGATTCTATCAAGACCCTAGCCTGTAAGACCGGCGGGCCACCATCAAGTTCCCCGGTGACGTAATGTACAGTTGCCCCGGCGTGTGTGTCACCGCTGTCTAACGCGCGTTGGTGGGTGTGCAAGCCCGGATAAAGTGGGAGTAGAGAGGGGTGGATATTCATCAGTCGTCCGGAAAAGCGAGCAACGAAGTCCGCAGTTAGGATGCGCATGAAGCCCGCCAGCACGACCAAGTCAGGCTGCGCACTGTCGACAACCCCTGCCAGATCTTCATCAAAGGCCTCTCGAGTCGGGTAGCGTTGATGGTCGACCAGGGCGGTCTCAACGCCTGCGTCGTTTGCAATGTTTAGCCCGCCGGCGCCGGGACGATTGCTGACCACCAGCGAGATCTCTCCACCCAACGATCCCTCGAGGCTCGCGCTCAGCAGCGACTGGAAATTTGAGCCCCGGCCCGATAGCAATACAGCGACGCGCTTTGTCACACCTCAAGCCCTAGCAGAGTGCCACTCCGACCGCGGCGTCGGAAATCTCACCCAGTTCCCAGCCCGGCAGCCCCAGCGCGTCTAGATGGCTCAGTGTATCAGCGGTCCGCTCGGCTGCCACCACCAGAATCATGCCCACACCGCAGTTGAACGTGCGCATCATCTCCAGCTCTTCGATGTTGCCGCCAGCCTGCAACCACTCAAACACAGGTGGAAGCGACCAGCTGTCGCGACGCACACGCGCCCCGAGCCCATCGGGTAACACTCTGGGCAAATTTTCCAGAAGGCCGCCCCCGGTGATGTGCGCCATAGCTTTGACGCTGACGGATTTCTGCAAAGCAAGGAGCGGTCGGTTGTAGATCGTGGTGGGGGCCAGCAGGGCCTCGGCCAAGCTCACCTCACCACAGATTTCCCGAGTGTCGGCGCCTGTGTGTTCGAGCACCTTGCGAATCAGGGAGTAGCCATTGGAATGTGGGCCGCTGGAGGGCAGGGCGATCAACTTGTCACCGGCCTCCACTGTGCTCCCGTCGATAATATTGGCGCGGTCCACGACGCCGACACAGAATCCAGCCAGATCGTAGTCCTCGCCCTCGTACATGCCGGGCATTTCAGCGGTCTCACCGCCAACCAGCGCGGCGCCGGCCAGTTCGCAGCCCTTGCCGATACCGGACACGACTGCCGCAGCCACGTCGACATTGAGCTTGCCGGTTGCGTAATAATCGAGGAAAAAAAGCGGTTCCGCGCCCACAACGGCAATATCGTTACTGCACATCGCCACCAGATCGATGCCAATAGTGTTGTGGATGCCCAGATCCATCGCCAGTCGTAACTTAGTACCTACGCCATCGGTGCCGGATACCAGAATCGGTTCTGAGTAGCCCGGCGGAATCGCGCACAGTGCACCAAATCCTCCCAGCCCGGTCAGCACCTCCGGACGGAGTGTCGCCTGGCTGACCGACTTGATGCGCTCTACCAATGCATTGCCGGCATCGATATCGACGCCGGCATCGCGGTAGGTCAGCGAGGGTTCTGAGGAGGATGGATCAGCCATGCCGCGCTCTCTGGCAGTCAAAATAGGATAGTAATGTGCCGGCACTGTCTAGGAAAGCAAACGAGTGCAGTTTGGTTGATAATATGTCGTCGCAATCTCTGGGCGTCAGTTCGCGTCGAGAAAATCTGTAGTGCTATTTGTAGTGCTGACTATAGTGCTGACGATAGCGCTGAAGGAAACCTGCCGTGTTCCACATGCCACAGTCCGACTCATTTTTTGCCGTGCTCTGCAGTCAGAGGTGGTACATGGGTTGGCAACCGGGTGAAAGTCACCAATGTTGATGGCGACTGAGAGACGCCGAGGTGGCCTCCGTGGTGCGCTGCTTTTGAGCTTTGCGCTGATATGGGGCTTCATGGGGGGCATCTGGCAAGAGGCGCTGGGGCAAAACGAAGAAGTGATCGTTCGCATTGACGTTGATGATCGCAGCGAGGACAGCATCGATCGGGCTGCTCGTGAAGCGCTGGAAAGCGTGCTTTTGAAGCGCTCCGGGGACCGCTCACTGCTGGTCCACCCCAGTGTGAGCGCCGCTCTGGATGCGGCACGGTCCAACCTTTCTCTCTACCAATTCGAGAGAGTGGAAAATAGAACGCGCTTTGTGGCTCACATTGATCTATCGCTGATAGAACGTCTGATTCAGGCTGCCAACGGCACGCTGTGGGCAGAGGCGCGTCCACCCATCTTATTGTGGTTAGTGGTCGATGATCTCTCTGGGCGCCGCTTTGGCAACACCGAAGAGGAAAGGTTGTTGTGGGAGTCCTTGAGCGAGGCCTTTGATCAGCTCGGTATCAAGTTGAGGCGTCCGTTGTACGATCTGCCAGACTCGGTATTGGTCTCGCCAGAGACGCTCTGGCGCAGGGATTTTGGACCGATTGTGGAAGCTTCTGAGCGTTACGGCATGACACATATTTTGGTGGGACGGCTCATTGGGCTGAGCGAGGGTCGTTACATCGGGGAATGGATTTACCGTGATAACAGCATCGAGCGAGCGGTCTCGGTACAGGCGGCTTCCACGGAAGCGCTGATTGATCCGGGGCTCGACATGGCGATGGAAGAGATGCGTCGGCAGTACGCTGTTGCCCTGACCGACCGCAAGGCGGCACAGGCGCTGCGGGTGAACGTGCGCAATGTCGTGAACCTCGCGGACTATCGCGCGGTGATCAACGCGATGACCGATATCCAAACGTTGGTCAATGTGAAGCCTGTGGCGGTGGCAGGGGACGTATTGACGCTGGAGTTAGCGGGTATTGGTGATGTGGAGACGCTTGTCAGGCTAATGGCGTCGCGGTCAGATTTGGTTTGGATACACACGGATCCAGACGCCGCAGAGGGGTTGGTGCTTGCTTGGCAAGCCCCCTGAGTAGGCACGGATCAATCGACTAACAAAGACGATGAAGACACACTCAGGCCAATTACCACTGTCGATGGGGCGAGAAGACCTGGCCAACTGGGATAATTGGCTGAGTCGACCAGAAACCGTGGCGCTGGAGCAACTACTGATGAGGCAGGTGCCCGAGCATAGCGCCTATGTATGGGGTGTCGCAGGTATTGGTAAAAGTCACCTGCTGCAGGCTTGTTGTGACGCACTGGGAGAGGCGGCGCGCTATGTCCCGATGGTGGACTTGATTGACTATCCTCCTGATCAGGTCTTAGCCGGTGCGGAATTATCGCAATTGGTCGCAATCGATGACATCGACCATGCAGAATCAGACGCTGTTTGGCAGGAAGCCCTGTTTGCCTTGTTTAACGCCGTGCAGGAATCAGGTGGACAACTGCTTGTGACAGCAAACAAATCACCCCAGCAGCTGGTCGACACATTGCCAGATCTGCGCTCTAGGCTAAGCAGCTTACCCGTCTTCCAGATGCCTCGATTTACCGAGGACCAGGTGGCTGAATTATTGCGTATCCGTGGTAGCGCAGCGGGTATTGAAATGACTGACGAAGTCGTCAGGTACTGCGCTTTGCGGCTACCCAGGGACCCGAGGGCCGTCGTCGAGTTCATCAATCAACTCGACCAGCTCAGCTTGGCTCAGAGACGGGCGGTTACCATTCCGTTTGTCAGGGAGTCGGGTCTTCTGCGGGTGTGACATCGCCAGTGGCGTATTCGCCGGGAGCCAACTGCAGATAACGTCGCAACCAATGAACCGCTAGGTATAGCGGTACGGTGTCGATCAACGCACAAAGCGCTTTGAAGGCGTAATTGCTGCCGACCAGTGTCATCAATGCTGCTATGGCGATGTCACCTGCCAAAAACGCTGCACCGAAGGTGACAGTGACCACCATGACGGAATCGACCAGCTGGCTGAGCAGTGTGCTGAAGTTGTTTCTGAGCCAGAGGTGCTTTCCGCGGGTAACACGCTTCCAGAAGTGATAGAGCTGCACATCGCAATACTGTGCGGCGATATAGGCCATCATCGAGGCGAACACGGCACCCGAGGTGGTGGCATAAATTAGCTCAAATAAGCCGACCTCTGATTCCACGATGGTGCCGTTGGGTAGCGTCACAGGTGCCGCAAGCTGTAATACCTGCCAGGGTGGCATGACCGCCTCGGGCACAGAGGGGGCTGCCGATCCCACGGTGAGCACGCCCAGGATAAGAAAATTGATACCCAGACCGACACTAACCAAGAAGTTGGCTCGCCCGCGACCGTAGAGCTCACTGATCAGGTCGGTGCACAGAAAGGTGAGCGGATAGGGGAGCACGCCTACAGCCAGTGCCAGTGGGCCCAACTGGATGAAGCGGGTAATGCCGACGACGTTGAGTAGCGTCATGGCGGACAGGAAAATGCCGGCCAGCACCAAAAAGGTGCGCTCGCGACGTTCGCGGATTAGATCGTTACCGATGACCACGTCAGTGCTCTATCTGACCGAGATTGCCGTGCATCACCGACCCATTGATTACCGGATGTTCATGCGCCCACAGAATCAAGTCCGCTATCTCTCGGGGTGATACCAAGCGTCCAAAGCTATTCATGTTTCCAAGACTACTCAGAATTGCCTCATCGTGCCCCACATGCTGGCGGAGCATGGAGGTGTCGGTGAATCCGGGACAGATAAGCGCTGTATGGATACCCCGACCCATCAAATCTTGGCACGTGGCGCGCATCATACCGAGCTGCGCGTGCTTGCTCACAATGTAGCTGTAGGCGCCCGCGACGGCTTTTTCTGACAGGGTTGAGCCGACGTAAAGCACACTTGAGCTCTCTGGCATCAGAGGCATGAGTGCCCGATTCAGGGTGTTGATGCCAACTACATTCACTGTCAGCACTCTGAGTAACGCCTCATCTTCGGTCGTGTCGCATCGGTCCTTGAGCATCAGCGAAGCGTTATGGACCAGACAAACCGGGGCGTTTTCCGCTTCCTGCAACCGGCCCGCGAGCGCCTCGCAGGTCTGAGCGGCCGAATCTGCATCGGACAGATCTGTAGAGATCGTCTCGACCCCGTTTACGGGGCAGTCTCTGCGCGAAATATTGATCACAGTGAAGCCTCTTTGTATAAATTGCTCGGCCGCGGCTGCGCCAATTCCGGAGCTGGCACCGGTCAGGATAGCGATGGGTCCCATGAGGACTCCTGTGAAGCATTGAGTGGACGACAGGGTACTTCAGCGCTTGATTGGGGTCACGGGGTTCCCGCCACTGCGGCATGCTACTAGCCCCGGAGCGGACTTGCCGAATGTCGGTTCATCAACCACCATACCGCTCTCATGACACGAGGCTGTCCCGATGACCCAGTTGGCCACATTGCATATCGACAAGCAGGCGCACAAATTTTCGGCTGCGCACTTCACGATATTTTCGCCGACCGAGCGAGAACGGCTGCACGGCCACAACTATGGGGTGTCTGCGCGCATTGTGGCTGAGATGGGGGATAACGGCTTCTCAGCGGACTACAACGTGTATAAGCGGGCCCTGCAAAAGCTTTGTGACGCGCACGACGAGTACATGCTACTGCCCGATCAGTCGCCTTGGCTAACTGTCGAGGAGCACTCTGGTGAATATCTGGCGACATTCAATGGGAAGACACTTCGCTTCCCGGTCGATGAAACCCTGCTACTGCCCATCGTTAATGTGACTGTCGAGGCGCTGGCTCATTACCTTCTGGAGCAGATCCTGAAACAGTCGGAATTGGGCGAAATCGCTGAATTGGAGCTCTTTGTCAGCTCAGGCGACGGGCAGATGAGTTCGGCTCGCTGGCGCGCGAGCTAAAAAACGTGTCTCAAGCGGGAACTTTTCGCTGGATCGCGTGTCTCAGGGGTAGTTGTTGAGATGGTGGTGCCTGCGGGGGCACTGCAAGGGAAACGTCTGAGCAGCGAGAGTCCTTATACAGAGACTCTCCCCGTTTTGAGTGGCTCCTTCATTGCCGGCTGATAATCAGCCGGCTTTTTTTTGCTCGCCCGTCGAAACAGTTCCCATTTAGGTTGCCTTTAGCGCGCGCGACTGACATTCATGTCGACCCGCATATCGGCTCGCTGGTGCCATACCGCTACCAAGGTCTCGCGGGTTTGTGGCCCGACCAGCGTGTCCGTGACCTCGCCATCGGGGCTGACCAGCAAGGTCGTGGGTAATACTCGAGGCCGTTCAATACCCAACCCCGGCCCCGGGTCTTGTTCGAGTAGCGCGAAGGTAATGCCCAATTCGTCTGCCTGAGCGCGGAGCGCTTCACCGCTCTGACCGTCATAGTTCACGGCGAAGACGGTGAGCTCTGTATCGCGGTTGACGGCGTTGAGCTCAGGAATCTCCTCGCGACACGGCACGCACCAGATGGCCCAGTAGTTGATTATTCTCCACTGACCGGTGCCCGGCAGTGCCGTGTTTTGTTCGTTACAGCCCAGAAAACACAGAGTGCATAGAGCGATACAAGCCAATCGGGTCATGCGGCATTTTTCTGCGTAGAAAAGAGCTCAGTGAGGGAAACAGAGAGAAGCGATGATTCCTGCTCCCGACTGGTATTCAAGAGGGTCGATGCGGCCTGCTGCCAAGGTAGAGCCGGTGTGGCTTGAGAGAAGTCCGGCTCCGCGCGCATCAGATCGGCAAGTTCCGCCACGGTGACATGATGAAGGTCGCGACTCAGAAGGTAGTGTCCACGATCTAAGCGCTTGAGTAGCTGGGCCTTGATCAAGGTGTCTCGAATGCTGCGCCAGCTGTCTGCATCAATACCCCCTCTCAACAAATCATCGGCACCGATAATTTCCAGCTCCGCGATGCCGCGACCCTCTTTTTGAGCCCGCCAAAACAGATAAAGAATGTCCAGCGCTTTCATCAAAGTCGGCGTTTGCGCCTGCTCAGCGGTTTGATAAGCCGAGAGGCTGTGTGCCAGCACCGCACCCATCAGCACAATAATCCAGGTCACGTAGATCCAAAGCAAAAATAGCGGCACGGCTGCAAAAGCGCCGTAAACCAAGGTGTAGCTGGATTTCGCCATCACTGCGGTAAATACCATCCTGGCGATAGTGAAGGTGCTTGCGGCAAAAATTCCGCCCATTAGTGCGTGCCGGAGTGGCACCTGGCAATTGGGGACCACGGCATAAAGGCAGGTGAGCCCCACAGTACTGATCGCAAAAGGCAGCAGCCCAATCAGCAAAGAGCCCAGTCCGAAAATATGCAGACCGCCCCAATCATTGGTGGCAGCAAACAGATAGGCTCTCACGCCCAAGCCAATACCAATTGCAGCCGGCCCAAGACTCAGAACAGCCCAATAAAGTAAGAAGCTCTGTAATGGTTTGCGGTTGGCGCGATTTCGCCAAATATCATTCAGCGATTTCTCAACATTGCGCAGCATGAGTATTGCGGAGACCAGCAGGATAACCACGCCGAATGCGGTGAGTGAGCGGGCCTGAGAAATGAAAGCTGAAAGGTATTGCACAACCTGAGTGGAGCTCTCGGGCAATAGGAATTGCAGCAGGAACTCGCTGAGTTTTCCCTCGATATCACCAGCGGCAGGCAGTGCCGAAGCAATGGAGAGCGTCACAGTCAGCAGGGGCACCAGCGCGAACAAGCTCACGAAAGTCAGCGCTGCGGCATTTGCGTTCAGCCGGTCTTCAACTACCCGACTGATGAGGTAGTTGAGCCTCAAGCGCGCATTCTGGAGTTGTGGATGCGTTAACATTGCGATCCGATGATATGAAAAAGAGCGTGCAGTGACTTTACCGTGCGTAGCGAGGCGCCGTCGAGAGCGTCTCACAGATGAAATAGCGTGATGAGTGAACCCTATATCCTGGTTCTCTATTACAGTCGTGATGGCGCGACTGCGGCGATGGCCAAACAAGTGGCGCGCGGGGTTGAGTGCGTCAGCGGCATTGAGGCACGGCTGAGAACGGTGCCATCTCTGTCTGCGCCAGACCACGACAGCGAGGGCATGGCGTTACCAGCGACTCAGGAGGACCTCAAGAATTGTGCTGGCCTTGTGCTGGGTAGCCCGACACGATTCGGAAATATGGCTGCTCCCCTCAAACAGTTTCTCGATGAAAGCAGTGGGCTCTGGCTTCAGGGTTCATTGATTGATCGGCCTGCGGGAGTGTTTACTTCCACCAGTTCCTTGCACGGTGGTCAGGAGTCCACCCTGCTGAGCATGATGCTGCCACTGCTACACCACGGCATGGTCATGGTTGGAGTGCCGTATTCTGTGCCTGAGTTACGGGCGTCTGAGGCCGGTGGTACCCCTTATGGCGCCAGTCACTGGTCAACTGAGGCGGGGGATCGACCAATGGACAACAACGAGTCATCAATCTGTCGCGCATTGGGCAAGCGAGTGGCCGAATGGGCGCTCCGCGCTCCCTGATTCTGGCAAACGTTACCTGATGCGACAGTCGACCCAACGATCAAATCTTACCCGCGCCTTGTGGTGGTTGATGTGGCTGACCTGGGCGGGTTTTTTGTTGCAGCAGGCCGCAGATGTTGAGCGTTTTGCCGGTACATTACTGCTGGCGGGTCTGCGCGGCGCGCCTTTATTCGTCTTTATCTGGGCGGCGGTAAAAGACAGCCTGCGGCTCATGATTTGGTATGAGTTGGTGCTGCTGTTCTATTTTATTTCCGCTGTTGAGGCGGCTTTTGCTTACCAGGCAGACACTATCTCTGTCGCCGGCTTGGTGTTGGTGGTCACAAACTTCATCGCCTGTATGCTGTACATCCGCTATAGAGGGCGAGAGTTGCGCGGCGATGCAGCTTAACGCGGGTCAGATCGCGTGGACGCATCGTAGGTGCGTTTAGATACGCAGTGAATCAGCGACGCTTATGTGCGGCAACTGTCCGCTAACCAATTTATGGACAAGAAGGAGAGAGTCACAGGATGTTGAGATTGTTGAAAGGGATTTGGCGCGTACTCAGTGGCATCAGCCGGGCTATTTCGGTGCTAGTGCCCTTGTTATTCGTCACGGTGTTTGTGATTGCTTTCAGTACGGGAATGAAAGATTCAGCTCCGGAGCCGCTGCCAGAAAAGGCCGCACTGTTGATCGCACCATCGGGTCCTTTGGTAGAGGATGCCGCACCGGTCGATCCGATATCTGCTTTTATCAATCAGGATTACGAGCAGCCCGCGCTCCTAAATGACGTGGTCCGCGCTATCCGTTGGGCCGCGGCTGATGACCGGATCACCTCCTTGGTAATGGATCTTGAGAATCTGGCTGGACCGTCAACGAGTCAAACGGTCGAAATCAGCGCCGCCATTGCAGAGTTCAAGGCAGCGGGGAAGTCGGTGGTCGCTTTTGGGGATTTTTATTCTCAGGCGCACTACTTGCTCGCCTCACAAGCCGATCACGTCATGTTGCATCCTGAGGGCGGCATGTTCTTGGACGGTTTTTCGGTCTATCGGTCTTATCTCCGCAGCTTCTTGGAAAAAGTGCGCGTCACGATGCATGTGTTCCGGGCTGGCGAGAACAAGTCAGCGGTAGAGCCCTACCTCCGTGACGATATGTCTGACTCGGAGCGTGAGGTGGTATCGCGATGGTTAAGCGGTCTTTGGTCTACCTATACCGACTTGGCGGAGTCGGGGAGGGAGTTGCCAGCGGGTGCTATGAATGCGTTCATCGCCTCCTTCCCCGATCAGCTTGCGGCCTCGAGCAATGATCTTGGCCAAACGATGCTGGATGCGGGTTGGGTTGACGCTTTGGCTGACCATGCGCAGATGGACGAGGCGCTAGCGGAATGGGTGGGTGTCACCGACGAGGATGGATTTGCCGAGATGGTCACTTTCAAGCGCTATGTCGACGACATCAAATCGCAACGTGCCATAGAGCAGGAGGGCTTGCCTCTGATCGCCATTATCCCGGTGGAGGGTACTCTGGTGCCCGGAGACAGCGAAGAAGGGATGGCGGGTAGCGACACCATTATCGGCTACATCGATACCGCGCTTGAGGCTGAGGACCTGGCGGCGATTGTGCTCCGTGTAAATAGCCCCGGCGGCAGCGTCTTCGCTTCTGACCTCATTCGCCGCAAGTTATCCGAGGCGACAGCGGCAGATATACCCGTGATCGTCTCCATGGGCAGCGTTGCCGCCTCGGGAGGCTATTGGATCTCGGCTGAAGCGGACGAGATCTGGGCGCTGCCTACCACTATCACAGGGAGTATTGGCGCTTTCTCGGCTTTTCCTACCATTGAGGGTATCGTGGATTACATCGGCGTGACCGTCGACGGCGTGGGGACGACTCCCCTGGCGGGCGAGGCTAGCCTCAATCGCGGCCTCAGTCCCGAGATGGCCAGTATTGTTCAAGCGCTCGCTAATGGCGCTTATGAGGACTTCATTGAACTGGTCGCAAATGGACGGGATATGAGTGAGGAAGCGGTGCAACTGATCGCTGAGGGATTGGTCTGGACTGGAGCCGAGGCGTCGCAAATTGGATTGGTCGACAAGTTGGGTGGGCTTGATGCGGCCGTTGCAGCAGCGGCTGAGCTTGCCGGCGTTGAGGAGTGGCGGACCGGACGTACAACTGTGCCGCCGTCTTTTGAAAGTGTCTTACTCGAGGAAATCAGCCGCTCGTTAGGAGCCTCGGTGATGGCTCCGGGGGGGTGGCTAGGCTCGCTGGTGGAGGGCTTCAAACCGGTGGTGAGGAGTTTGTCGAGCTTGCGGGATCCGATGCACGTCTATGTGCAATGTCTCAGCTGCGTCCCGGTCCTCTAGCCTGATGATGGATTTTTCAGACCGAGTCAGTGAGGCATCGCCGGCTGCCACGGCTATCGTGGTAAGGCAGTTAGGGCCCGACCGGGAGGTGCTTCTTCTCAGGCGGAGTGATCAGCTCAAGCATATGCCTGGGCTGTGGGTGTTTCCCGGTGGCAAGGTCGAAGAGACAGATGCGGGGGTAGACGAACTCGAACAGGCCCGTCATGGCGCTGCCCGGGAGCTTCAGGAGGAGTCCGGTATTGTGCTGTCTCCCAACGCGTTACAGCCGTTTTCCTATTGGCTGACCCCGACGGTGGTTAAGCGGCGTTTTTCAACTTGGTTTTTCCTGACGGAGGTCGTCGCTGACACGGTCGTCACTGTCGATGGCAGCGAGATTGTTGAGCACCAATGGTGGTCAGCCGCCCGAGCGATTGACGCACATCACGATGGCGAACTGCCTATGACGCCGCCAACATTGGTCTCGCTTCACGATATCCAAAACTGGCAGGGCCCCGGCGCGTTACCAGCAGGCGCAGTGAGCGGAAGCCCGCCTGTCTTTTTCCCGAAAGTCGTGCGTGAGGGAGACACCATGACGTTTCTATATGAGGGAGATGTCGCCTACGACACAGGTGATCTTGAGCTCACCGGCCCATACCATCGCACAAGGGGTCAGGGGGGGATCTTTTCTTATCAGTCCTCAACCAACGCGTGACCGCCTGTGCTGATGTGCATGTTGTAGCGGTGAAGGCGGCCAGCTACTGAAACCATTTGCCGCCAGGCAGTATCGCTCGAGTCTCGGTGACCGTCTCGTTGAAGAGTGGCTTTAGCCGGCGATCGCTGCTGGCCTCCTGACGCCGCGATATCATGGTGACGGGAAAGAGAAAGATGTCCATGGTTCGGTAACGCAGTGCTCTGGACCGCCCTTTGTTGTCACGGTACACCACCCAATGCATATCCAGTGTGTCACCGAGGAGGTCACCGAACACCACCCCCATCGCCTGCAGGGTCAGAGTGTCATCTCTGGATACCAGGTTGTCATCGATGATGCGTTGCAGTGTTTCGACATCACGCTCGGGATTGCCAGTGAGCCCTCGCCCCAGCCGGTTAGCTAGCTGTTCCACGCGAGTGCGTTGATCTGCCATGAACTGCAGGTCTACGGCACTCGGCGGCTCGATAATCAGGTCAAAACCCGGATTCTGCCCCAGCGCAGGAGACGGGCAGTAAATGGACAGGAACAGTATCGGAATGAGCAAAAAGTGCTCGAGCCGTAACACAAAATATCGTACGTGTTGCTGTTGTGAAACTTGGTCTGAAGTGGATAATTGCGACACCATGCTGGTCTGTTCCTGCCCTATAAAGCCCCTCTCGGAGTGAGTCGATGATAACCGGAAGCATTGTTGCGTTGGTAACGCCTATGCACGCAGACGGCGCTATTGACTGGCCCGTGTTCGCACGACTGATCGAGTACCACATCGAATCGGGTACTGCGGGTTTGGGTATCGTGGGAACGACGGGAGAGAGTCCGACTCTCACGGTGCCTGAGCATTGCGAGGTGATCCGCTTTGCGGTAGAGCAGTCGGGGGGCCGTATCCCTGTAGTGGCGGGGACAGGGGGTAACTCTACCCACGAGGCCATCGAACTGACCGTGGCAGCAGCCGAGGCTGGCGCCGATTACTCTCTGTCAGTCACGCCTTATTACAACCGACCTACGCAGCAAGGCTTGTTTGAGCATTTTCAAGCTGTGGCGCGCTCGGTCAACTTACCCATCATTCTCTATAACGTGCCTGGCCGCACCGGCTGCGACCTTCTTAACGAGACCGTGGTCAAACTCAGCCAGATCGATAACATCGTGGGGATCAAGGATGCGACCGGAGACGTCGAACGCGGCGCGGCGCTGATCGACGCGGTACCTGATGGCTTTGCAGTGTTTTCGGGAGATGACGCTACCGCGCTTGAGCTGATGCGTCGAGGCGGAAAGGGGAATGTGTCAGTGACTGCCAATATCGCAGCGCCCGATATGGCCGCTATGTGCAATATGGCGCTGGCGCAGGACTGGGAAGCGGCCTCAGAGATCGATGCGCGCCTCCAGGACCTGAACAAACTGCTTTTCATCGAAGTGAACCCAATCCCCATCAAGTGGGCGATGATGCAACAGGGTATGATCGAAGAGGGCCTCAGACTGCCGCTGACGCCACTGTCAGAGCCGTGTCAGGCCCCGCTTTCGGCCGCAATGGAGAAGTACTTCGCGTGATTCGATTGGTTTGCTCTGCTGTACTTGTCGCTGCCCTCTCAGGGTGCAGTTGGTTATTTGGTGAAGATGGACTCTTCCCTGATAACGCGGGTCAATACCAGACGGCACCGGAGTTGGCGCCCATGGACGTTCCTCCCCATCTTTCTACGGAGGCCATACAGCCGGACTATCCCGTACCGCCTGTTTCTGAAAGCGCTCAACTTGCGACAAAGTTTGAAACGCCGCGTCCGACTCCGCTGACCGCCAACACGCAAGCCGATGCAGTGCGAATCCAGAGTCTTTCCGGCGAGCGCTGGGCGCTGGTCAATGTGGCACCGGGGCAGCTATGGCCGCAGGTCAGAGCGTTCCTGACCACCAGCGGTATCGGTGTAGCCGCGGTGGATGCTGAAGCGGGTCTGATCGACACGCAGTGGTTCAAGCTGGAGGATAGGGAGCTCGCGGTGCGTTTTCAGTTCCGTGTTGATACGGGCGTGCAAAGAAATACTGCGGAGTTGCATGTCTTACAGCAGACCCGCAGCGCCGAGGACGCCACCTGGCCCGGAGAATCTGACGATGGTGACCTAGAAGAGAAGATGCTTCAGGATGTAGCGCAGTACCTCGCGAACAGCGCAGACACCGCCCCTATTTCAATGATGGCAGATCGCTCCATGAGTGATTCTGGCCGCATTGCGTTAGAGGATACTGAGCAGGAGACGCGAATTCGACTGGAGCTGCCTTTCGATCGTGCCTGGGCATCGTTGATCAAGGGGACCGAGCAGGCAGACTTCGTTATCGATGACCGCAATCGCAGTGAGGGAGTGTTGTACGCGACCTTTATCGGTCCGCAAGATGACGAAGACAGCGGTTGGTTCGATTGGCTGTGGGGCGGAGAGGACGAGCACCCCCTCGCGGGACACAAATATCAGATCCATCTTGACCAAGCTGGCGAAGGGGTCATGTTGATCACGCTGCGAGGTATTGAGGGTGAGCCGGTCGATCGTCGGGAACAGCAAGCGTTGTTGACTATTCTTCG